>JASLEQ010000341.1 GCA_030151135.1 Candidatus Sulfotelmatobacter sp.
CGAGATTCAGGCCTAATGCCGCGTGACCCCCGGCTTCTTGCCGCACTCCAATTACCTTCCCTTTTTCACGCGGTTTACTCTCATACCGCGCGGCCCTCTTCAACTTTCTCGAGAGTGTGGAGCTGCTCTCAACGTCCTCGAAAGAAGCATGACAGACGCCATCCGATTTTGGATCGCGCACAGGAAGACGCGGTTGGACAGCCTACCTGTTAGAGCTGATGGTTCCGGCGAAAACGATGAAGCGCTGACTCTCGATCTCTCTTTTGTGGGTGAGCTTTGGTGGCCCCTTGTGGTGATGGATGCAACACCCAAGCAGGAATCGGCACAGGTTTCGCGCCGCTGGCTTGAAATTTGCGTCTTCACGGAGGTGATGCGCGAGTTGAAGTTCAGTCCCAAGGTAATCTGGCGCGTGGTTAAAGAGAAAGCGAAGATCTGTGAGATTCCAGGTCTGGCGCCCCATGACCTTCGTCGGACCTGTGCCCGTCTCTGTCATCAAGCAGGAGGTGAACTGGAGCAAATCCAGTTCCTATTGGGACATGTCTCTGTGCAGACGACCGAGCGATACCTCGGATGCAAACAGCGCTTCCACAACGCGGTCAATGATCGGGGCGGGATCGAGCCGGACCCGCCAGGAAAGTCGTGGAATTCGCCTCACTTGCCGACTTCAGGGTAGCGATCGGGCGTCGAAGAGCGACTTGGCGATAACGCGTCAATTGACGCGCGATCAATCCACTTTATGGCAGGATCGCTTTCATAGGCGACCCCGGGGCCTTGATCAAGATCAAGTTACTTGTTCTCGAGAACCGGTGAGTCGGATAGACTGGCCCTCCGCATCCCGGCACAAACGACACGCTGGGATGCGGAGCACCAGGATCCTGGTTAAGTCCGAGAAGTCTGAATGTTGAATGGCACCTCGCTTTGAGGTTGAGCCGGCTGGTGGAGATGCGGGGCACCCCGCTGCTCGCCTTGCCCTATGGGATTGCTTTGCGGTGGACCTGCCATCGGAAGTCGCGGCAGAGCTCGCAGTGGGGACCCGTGAAAGTTTGTGCGGCGATCGGGTCGTGGTTCAACTGCCAATCGAGCCAGTCGAGCTCAATCTTGGTTCCCTCGGCGTTGGGGAGGGAGATGAGACCGCCGTGACCAGCGCCGGGCTGATCGCCAACAACTACCGGCACGTTGTAAATGTGGTCGAAGTCATCGAGGCCATTGGATTCGGCGATATCTTCAGGACCGCCGAGAAGGTAGAGGACGGGCGTGTGCAGCTTGTCCAGGTCCTCTTTCTTGAGGGCGGTCATCTGCGGCAGACCGGTGAGGGCGGGAGGCGGGTCTTTGAGAATCCCGCTGCTTTCAATCAGGACGGCGGAGACGCGCGGATCGAAGCCAGCCTTGAGAGCGATGAGTCCTCCGCAATTGAACCCGGCGACAGCGATGCGGGCGGGGTCGATAGCGCCGAAATATGGGCTGCCCTGGCGCTGGTTTTCGGCGAGGATCCAATCGATGCCGGCGACCATTTTCTCCGCTGTAGCGCGGGCGGCGGGGTCTTGCGTGCCGGGCTCGGGACCGGCACCCTCGGGTCGCGGCGGTGCTTTCGGGCCGCTGAGGATTTTGCCGGCAACGATGACGACATAGCCGTGGCTGGCAATCTCCGTCAGGGGAAAGCGCGAGCCGGCCGCATCTGAAGAACAAGCACCGCTGCCCCAGACGTAGACGCCGAGCTTGCTTTTGGCTTCCGCTCCGGCGAGGTCTTTCGGTTGATAGAGGACGTAATCGGAACCATTCGGGGCAGCGGCATAGCTGGCGGGAAACGGGCCCGTGCCATCGAGATCGGGAACCTTGTTCCACTTGGGAGCGAGGGAACCCATCAGGGCCGCCTTCTGGCCGAGGGCCGTACTGGGCAGGGGAGGAAATATCATGGCCGGGCGATTGGCCGCGGTCGGCGTAGTGGGCGGGGTTGCTGTCTGTGTTCCCTGTACCGTGGCAATCGCGGTAGAGACCAGGAGGATTGCCGGTAACCGAGTTCCGATCTTACGATACTGTGCTGGCTGCTCTTAACTTGGACAAGCATCCGTGACCGACTTCGTTGCGACCTGGACCTCCTGAGAAGTCCCCCGAAAAAATAACACGCGGCCCATGCAGACTTTCGCCACATCCCTCAGCAGATTTCCAGCTTCACAAGGGCTGGAAACTTGAGTGGAAATTTTTCATAAACAGAAATCCGGATGCGGTCCTTACAAGGAATCATTTCTGCGTCTGGAGCTCACGGGCGGGGCGCCTATTGATGACGATTTGAAGGTGCCAAAGAATCCAAAATTTTGGGCCTAACCTCTGGCCCATCGGGGGATCGGCGCTCAGCGTGGACCCCTTATGATCTCATCTAACCGGTACGAGTCGAACACCGCACCGAGGGTGCCGGGCGCGAAGATGTTTGAACAGGGAAGGTGATCGGGAGAGCCGTATGGGCGTATGTTTATGATGAGGGCGGTTACCGAACTTAGTTGCGTCGTTCCACCACTCGCTAAAAACAGTGAGGGTTTGTTGACGGCTTCAGAAAGACAGCAGCAATAGACGATGCGTAATGTGAAATCGACTATGACCGTTGCTTCGGACCGAGTCATACTTATCTCCCGGGAGGCCTTCAATTTCGGCTAAACGACCTATCCAATACCGTGATGAACTGGAAACCGAACGTGTGATCGTTCGGCGAAGCACCCGAACGGTGGTGCTCCTCCTCGAAGGCGAACTTTAGCAGTTGCCATCGATTTGGGCGGTATCCCGCGGCAACCTCAACTGTGTGGGCTCCGCCGGTGGCTGAGTTGCACAAGTAGGAGTTGCGGCCAGCCGCAAACCACCTTGGGTTCAGCACCTGCTTGAGTTCGCCATATGTCGTTGATTCTCGGAAGTTGGGGATTTTCGTGTAAGGCATCAGAAACTTGTCAGCCTCCGCATAGGCACTGGTGTGGCCATGCGCCCAGTTCGCGTCAACCCCGACTGCGTGCGCAGGCAGCTTGACCGGCTTCTGCTCGCCGTGGAAATAGAACGCGTAGTGCCGGTCGAGGTAAGGACCGCGGTAGCCTGAGACACCCACCCGGAGGCCCTGACGAATCGTATACCCGCCACCGCCAGCCCAGTTGCCGTACTGGTCGCGAGCGAAGGGATTGCGTGGATTTGTCGGAGAAGAATTTGAAAATTGCACGCGGCCGTCGAACCTGGCTCGCGCACCATCAAGTTCGACGCCCGTTAATGCAAGGAACGAAACCGGCACGTAATAGTAGCCATAGCCTGGCGGCAAGTCCGTGAGCGCATTTTCAGCGTCGTCGTAACGCAGCAGATACGACCCGAACGCAGAGGACATCTCCCCGGCACGCGCGACCATCGAACCGCGGTCCGAAGTGCGCGAGTAGTTCAGTGAGCCCTGCAGCACCATGCCCTTTGCGCCATAGCCGCTCGTGCCAAAATCCGCATAGTAATTGGGCCGCGTAAGCAATTGCAGCGCGCCTGTGACGAACCAATTCTCGTTGAACTTGATCGTCGGATAGAACACGGCTCGTGACCCCGCAATAATCGGCCAACCAGAGCGCGGCTTTTCAGTCAGCTCACTTGATATGACTGTTTGTGCCGTGAGTGTCGTGCGAAGGTCGACTCCGGAACGGGCCACCTGTTGCGCGAACAGCGTGCCGCACGAGAGGACTGATGATAGAAACGCCAATGCGGGTACAAGTTTCATTGCGGCGCCATCACTTCGCCGTGCTGTGCGGTGAAGCCTACCTCATTCCCGCTTTGCGGCTGCCCGAGGATCTCCTGTGGAAGCTTGAGAAACACCTCCACTATGGACGGATCAAACTGAGAGCCCGCGAACTTCTTCAGCTCTGCCGCGGCCTTGTCAGGTGTAATGCCTGTTCGATACGACCGATCTGAGGTCATCGCGTCGAATGCGTCCGCGATATGAATGATGCGCGCCTCAATCGGCGTCTCTTCGCCCCGCTGTTCGTGGGGATATCCGCTCCCGTTCCAGTTCTCGTGATGGAGTTCTACAGCCGCGAGGTAAGGCGCGAAGCCCTGCACCGCCTCAAGGATGCGCCGCCCGATGACCGGATGCTGCTTGACGAGACCGAATTCCTCTTCGGTCAATCGGGAGGATTTCTGCAGCACGTGGTCTGGGACGCCGATCTTGCCAATGTCGTGCAGCAGGGCTCCGATGCGAATTCGCTCAATGGAGTCTGCGGGCAGATTCAAGACAGCCGCGACAGCGCAGGAGAGTTGACTGACGCGCAAACTATGACCCGCTGTGTAGGGATCGCGCGCATCGAGTGCCTGAGCCAGCGAGCGCACGAATTGCAGGTAGGCTGATTCCAATCGGTCGCCGGCCTGCTGTACCGAACTTGCTGCGCAATTGTAGATTTCGGCCAGCTCATCGATCTCTACAATCGCCGAATCGCGGTGCCCGATGCGGCTCAATTTTCCGGTTCTTACGGCGCCGCGAAGATGATTGACGATCTCGGCGATCGGCTTCACAATCGATCGCGAAACACCATAGCTGCAAAGCAGCGCGAGGAGTATGAACAATGCGATGACAGCAACGAACACCTTGCGCAGGCGCCCCTCAATAGGAGCCGTTGCAGCATCGATGTTCTCCACGCTCAACAAGGTGTATCCTTCACCGTATGCCTGCATGGGCAGAACGATCCAGCGACTACCCGCAAGGCGCAATTCGCATTCTGACTGGATGTCGCAGCGCGTTAGCACTTGCTCCATCTCTACACGAGGAATCCGCGTGAGGTTCGATTGGACGACCCTGCCGTTGTGCACAAGAATCGCCGGCGTATTGCCTGCAGGGAAGTCGAAGAATGCTCCAACCGAAAGGACGGCTATGTTTTCGTCTGCCCGGTCAACGGGAACCGAAGCCACCTGCAACAGGCGATTGCCTATGCACACGATTGCCGCCGAGGGTGGCTCCCGGACCGATGCTGCTAAGGGCACAAGCTGTGCGCCGGGAGCGGAGGATTGCCGGCTGACGGCTGCAAGCGTCCCTCCGTCCGGAGTAGCCACACGCATGTAATCGAAGCCCATGTGCTCGCCGAGTTCGCGAAGTTGATCCTCGACGGTATGCCGTGCATCCTGATTCCGACGATTGCTCAGCAGTAACTCTATGCCAGCCTTTAGAGCGGAGTTTTCACCCGCGACTTTGAGAAAACGGCTATTCTGCAACTCTGCCCTAGCGTGACTGGCGGCTAAAGCTGTCTGCCGTTCGCGTAGAGACGTTTGCAGTCCTTCACGCACAGTGGTATCAATGAATCGCTGCTGGAGCCAGAAGACGCTGGTCAGCAGTATGGCCATCGGGATAAAACACAGCAGGAAGGTGCGTGTTTGCAAATGCGTCTTCACCGCGACCCCGCACTTGTAGCAGCGTTACTGCCGCTACCGGTCGTAGCCTGGTCAACGTCGAGCGGAATGAAGAAGTCGACAGTCACGTTCTCCCCGGCTCCAACCGCCACATTTTTACGGAAGTACCCGGCGCTCTTGTGCCACGCCACTACTGTGTACTGCCCTGGAGGCACGTCCCCAATTCTGTAATGACCGCCAGCGTCAGCCCGTGCGTAGTAGCGATTCGGTGTGACTGCCACAATGGCTGCCATGTTCGGGTGCAAATGGCAGTACACCTCGACGATTCCCGGCTTCATGAAGCTGACCATTCGCGTCTGCCCCTTGTCGTAGCTACCCAGATCGAACGTCTTGGGCTTCGACAGCGAATAGATGTTGTGAAATATTGGGTCCATGTTCGGGAACGATACGGTCGATCCTGCTTGGACGACTACAAGTTCGGGTATAAATCGACGATCGAACTGCTTGACTTCAGCCGTGACTCCAACAGCTGCCCCACCTTTTGCCAGACTGGGGCCTTCAAGGTAAACCACCACACGCGCTCGTTCCAGCGCGAGAGGATCGTCTCCGGTGTCGTTGCCGAGCTTGACGGTCGGGCCACGCTGGTAGACGGAGACCGAAGCCGTAACGCTGGGCTTTGTCAGCTTCTTTTTAATCAGAATTGCGCCCGAGACACTCTGGGCACTGGCCGGTGCGCTGAACAGGATAACAGCGCAAACAGCGAAGGTAGCCCCCATGACCCCTCTGAGAGACTTCAAGCTCATCTGGCCAACTCCGGCTCTGCGACACCTAACCTACTTCGCTTTTTGTGAGAGGGTGTCGCGCAATTGTCAACTGAATGTTGTAAGCTCGCAGTGCCGCCAGAGGTTCCGGGACCGCAACGAAGAACTGCGGCGAG
>JASLEQ010000709.1 GCA_030151135.1 Candidatus Sulfotelmatobacter sp.
CTCAGACGGCGGCTGCAACGTCGTTCACTACTTCCACCCGCGCGAACTCCTCAACCCTCTTGTTCCGGACCTTGCTGAGCACGTAATCGAGCAACGGGCGGTCCCCGAGGCGGATCTGGTGAAATTCGACGCCCATTCCGATTTCGCCGGCCAGATATTTCACCTGCGCTTTAAGCGCGAGATTCACGTCGCAAATGTTAAGCATCAGGCGGAAATCTGTACCGGGGCGCAGCGGGTCCATGGTCGCCAGACGTGCGCCGTACTCGGAGATTTGCTGGACCTCTCCCGCCACACGCAGCGCCCCGTCCATCACCTCCGCCTCTCCTTCCACATAAAACCGCGGGCGACGGCGGCGGTTCGCCTCGGCGCGGGTGAACGAGTTCGATCTGCTTCTGCGCAGCGGATCATCAATGATGGGCTGGTAGCGCTCATCCAATTGGTTCAGTTCGTCTTGCCAGGGAGTCTTGCCCTCGACGCATTGCACACTGAACTGGCCGCGGAGAGGAGACGAAGGATCAGCCGACCAGACGACCTGGCACACTGCCTTGTTGCGTCCTCGCTCCACAAGGACCAGGTCGCCGACGTTCACCGGACGCGAACCGACGAGCCGCGCACCGTGCGGATGGATGTCGTAGGTGCACGCCATTTCGTAGCCGCGGCCTTCCTGGCCTGCAAAGCTCCAGCGGACCGGCAACGCGAGATGCACGAGTTTGCGCGTCAGCAGGCCGTCTTCCGCGGTGTTGATCTTGTTCCGCACGCGATCCATCCTTGAGCGAACGTTACCAGTACATGTCCGACTGGACAATGTACGGCGGTAATCCAATGGCTGGTTACTGATTGGTAGTAGAAGCTACAAAAAGGTCTCAGGTGAATCTCCTCTTGCGCGATTTACGCGTCTGATTGAAGATGGAAAAAACCTCCCGGGCTTGTGATGAACTCTTCCACAACTGGAACACGCTCTCTCTCACCGTCAGCAGCCAAGCTGCGGCTGCTCAAGCGGCTGCGTTGCACCTTGCGCTATGAGAAAAAGGCCTGGTCGACTGGTGCGCGGCTTGTGGCGGGGGTGGATGAAGTGGGCCGCGGCTCTTTATTTGGGTGTGTTGTTGCAGCCGCAGTGATACTTGATCCGGCGTATCGCCTGCGTGGCCTGCGCGATTCGAAGCTGTTGCTGGCAGAGCGCCGCGAGGTGCTTGCGGAACGTATTCGGGAGCACGCGATCGCGTGGGCGATCGCCGCGGTGGATGCAGCTCGTATCGATCAGGTCAACATCTATCAGGCATCACGCGTCGCGATGCGCGAAGCGGTCGAACGGCTCTCGCCTGCGGCAGATCATCTGCTGATCGATGCGGTGAAGGTTGACTGCGAGTTGCCACAGCACTCAATCATTCATGGCGATGCGCTGTCGGCGTCGATTGCGGCTGCGTCTATTTTGGCGAAGGTAGAGCGCGACCGCATCATGTGCGAATGGGATGCGGTGTTTCCAGCGTATGGACTGGCGGCGCATAAGGGTTACAGCACGCCGAAGCATCTGGCAGCGCTGCGTGAGTTAGGGCCGACGCCTTTGCACCGGCAGTCGTTTGCACCTGTATGGCAGAATCCTGTGCCACAGGAGGCATTTGCGTTTATGAGTGAGGACGCAGAGGAAGTTGCTGTGATGGAAGAACTTACGCCGGAAGGACTGGCGGGATGAAGATTTTACAAAGTGTTCCTGCAGGAACACTTTTAGTACGCAATTGTACATACATTTGCGTACTTCGTGGGGTAAGGTTAATTTATGCAACAGCTTAGAAAGAAGACCAGGATGAAGCGGACGGCAAAAGGGGCAAAGTTTTCCACAGGGCGGAAGGGCGCGTCAAAATCGACGTCCGCACGGAAGGGGAAGCTCGACGTTCCGATGAGCGTTGCGCTGGAATATTACCGGCCACTCAAGAAGCCGGTAACGCTGCGTCTGGATGCGGATGTATTGGCGTGGTTCAAGAAGGATGGGCGGCGATACCAGACGCGGATCAACAAAGCCCTGCGTAGCTTGATGGAGCGGGAGATGCGGGCGGGGAAGTGAGCCTGCGCATAAAATCGGAGGAAAGCGGGCGAGGGTGTGAAGTGAGGCTGTCGAGCTTCGCTCCACTGGACAGCCCCTTCGACTTCGCTCGGGGCAGGCTCAGGCGGCTCTCTCCACATGCTTTTTTGCTGTTTTAGATGTGTCTCGTCTTAACGGGCGGACGGGGGCGTCCGCCGCTCCACTCGCTCTTTTCATGGGTGGGGCGTCAAGGTGGTATTTAGATCTTGCAGGAGCTTTGTGTTTTTTTCTAAGGCGCGCTTTAGGATTTCTGCCTGTTGTTTGGCTGTTGTCCAGTCTTGCTTTTCTACGGCTTCGGTTAGGCCGGGGAGTTCCAGGTGGGCGTAGGTGAATCTGGCGCCGTAGAGGATGTGCTTGAACCAAGGGCGTCCGGGGATACCGTCGGGGTTGAGCCAGTTGCGCTCGAGTTGCATCATGCCGTGGTTGATTTGGGTGGCGAGTTGGGGATCGATTGGGCCGCTCGCGAGTTTGGTTTGGAGTGAGGCGTTGAGGGTTTTTCCGGCGGCTTCAAATGCGTCGATCTGCTTGATCACTTCGGTGAGGTCGAGGGCGTCTGCGGCATTTCTCGATGCCGGGATTGGATCGGTGAGAGAAGTCCTTTTTGAGCTTGTGGTGGTGACGGCGGGTGTGGGGTCCTTCGACTCCGCGCGCTCGCTCGAGCGCGCTGCGTTCAGGATGACAGAGTTGTTGTTATTCGCAAGGTCGTTCACGAATTGGCGGATGTTGCTGGCATACATTGCGAAGTCGAACGGGAGCAGGTCTGCGTTGGCCAGGCGCAATGCGGTGACTCCCCAGAGTTGGGTCATCAGCGTGTGATATTTGTAGCCGGGGTCGCCGAAGTGATTCATCCAGAAAAAATCGTCGTAGGCGGAATGGTAGACGCCATAGTCTCCGTCGAAGCCGAGGCCGAGGACCGGCATACCGATGAAGTTGAGGAAGACGGTGTGATCGCTGCCGCTGCCGATGCGCGTGTCGGCGAGAGTTTCGCCGGCGACTCCCGATGAACTGAATTGAGTGGATTGCTGGCCCATGCGTTCGCGGTCGACGGTTTCTTTCCACGATTCGTAGAGAGATTTTCCGGAAGGGTCCTCCAAAGAGCGCGTCGTTTCTTCCAGCATTGGCGCCAGTGAGGCGACGGCCTGTCCGTGAAAGTTGGGGCCGGATGTGGCTTCGTCGACGTTGATGTAGGCGACGGCTTTTTGGCGGAGCTCGTCGGCGAATTGCTCTCCCCATTCGGTCGAGCCGGTGAGGCCGATTTCTTCTCCGTCCCAACTGCAGACGATGAGAGTGCGGCGCGGGCGCATGCCTTGCTGCTTGAGCTGGCCGAGGGCGCGGGTGAGTTCCATCATGCTGGCGGTGCCGCTGGAGGGATCGACGGCGCCGAAGACCCAGGCGTCGCGGTGGTTGCCCATCACGATCCATTCGTCGGGAAGGTCGGATCCACGGACGCGGCCTTCGACGACGTAATAAGGTTGGAGGCCGTTTTCCATTTCGATTTTGAGATGGACTTTTTCCCGATCGCCGCCGAGGTGATAGGAGAAGCCGAGTCCGCCTTGCCAGTCGGGCGGGGCGATGGGGCCGCCGAGATTTTCGAGGAGCGGCTTGGCGTCGTGCCAAGAGAGAGGCAGCGCCATGATTTTCGGCGCGGAGGCGGCTTGCTCGATCGGGATGCGCTTCGCGCCGGGAACGGAGGCCCAGCCGGGAGTTTGAGGATCGCCGGGAACCATGAAGTCGTAAGTGATGGCTCCGCGCTGGATGTGATACTCCGGGCCCCAGGGGCCGTTGGGAACGACCTTGCCTTTCTTGAATCCGTCTTCAGCGGGATCGCTGTAGATGAGAATCGCGGCTGCCCCTTCGCGCTCGGCGGTAAGCGCTTTGAATCCGCG
>JASLEQ010000780.1 GCA_030151135.1 Candidatus Sulfotelmatobacter sp.
CTCGGAGTTCCGACGATGGTCGATTTTTCCGGATGCCCCGGCGATTCTCCGACTTCCAAAGCACCTAATTGGATCACCTGCCCTTGGCCGCCGGATTTCCGAACTACTCTCGAGTGGCAGTGGAACGAAGTCGTCGCGCCCTATTGGACCGAGCACGCCAAGTTTGCCAGAGATCATGGCGTGAAGATCGCGGTTGAGATGCATCCAGGATTCGTGGTGTATAACCCGGAGACTTTGATCCGGCTGCGTTCTCTCGCGGGAGAAAACGTCGGCTGCAACTATGATCCCAGCCACCTCTTCTGGCAGGGGATTGATCCAATTAATGCGATCCGCGTGCTTGGCAATGCGATCTTTCACGTTCATGCCAAGGACACACAACTCTATCCCGTGAATATGGTGCGAACTGGCGTGCTTGATACAAAGCCCTACACGCAAGAGAAAGATCGCAGCTGGATCTTTCGCACTTGCGGATATGGTCACGGAGCCGAGTGGTGGAGCGAGTTTATTTCCACCCTGCGACTAGTTGGCTACGATTCGGTTCTCTCCATCGAACACGAAGATAGCCTTATGTCGCCAGGGGAGGGCCTCACCAAGGCCGCCGCTTTCCTGAATAACATCATGATCCGCGAGCAGCCTGCCGCGGCCTGGTGGTCCTGATAGAAGACGCTTGGAACTGAGGGTCGAAACGCTATACATTGTGCGGATGCGCCTTCGGCCTTGGTTCCCACTCGTTATAGTCTTAATCATTTTCTCGCTCGTACTGTCCGCCCGTAAGGCGACGGCCCGTCCGCAAGCAGAATCTTCCCCACCATCGCAGGACTGGCCGGTTTGGAACGGCTCTCCCGCCAACCTCCATTACTCGTCACTTGCGCAGATCGATCGTTCGAACGTAAAGCAATTGCAACTGGCGTGGTCCTACGACACTGGCGAAAAGGGAGGAATGCAGACCAGTCCCCTCGTAGTTGGACGCGTCCTATACGGAATTAGTCCGACCCAGAAGGTTTTTGCGGTAGACGCGGCCAGCGGCAAACTCCTGTGGAATTTTGATTCCGGTATCAAAGGCATGCAGCCCAACCGCGGGCTCGCCTACTGGTCGAGCGGCGACGATAAGCGAATCCTCGTCGGCGTCATGAATTTCCTCTACGCCCTCGATGCAGCGACGGGGAAGCCGATTCCAACTTTCGGCGCGAATGGAAGAGTCGACCTTCAGGAGAATCTCGGACGCGAGCCGCGCTATCAGTCCATCGCACTCACCAGTCCGGGCATCATTTACAAGGACTTGATCATAGTGGGCGGGCGTAATCCTGAAACGTTACCTGCTCCTCCAGGGGACATCCGCGCGTATGAGGTTCGCACCGGCCACCTTCGCTGGTCGTTCCACACGATTCCGCACCCGGGTGAATTCGGTTACGATACTTGGCCGAAAGATGCTTGGAAAACCAGCGGAGCCGCCAACAATTGGGCTGGCATGGCGCTCGACGCACAACGCGGAGTGGTTTACATTCCGACCGGCTCAGCCGCATTCGATTTTTATGGCGGCGATCGCATCGGTGATGACCTGTTCGCCAATTGCGAGATCGCGTTAAATGCCGAAACCGGTGAGCGCATTTGGCATTTTCAGGCTGTACGCCATGATCTGTGGGATCGCGATTTTCCTTCCGCTCCCGTTCTCGTAACCCTGAACTACCGCGGAAAACCGGTCGAAGCAGTCGTACAGACCAGTAAGCAAGGCTTTCTGTATATCTTCGATCGCCGGACCGGCAAGCCCTTAACTCCAATCGAATACCGGAAGTATCCGGCCAGCACTCTGCCCGGAGAATCTGCCGCTCCCGAGCAGGGACTGCCGAACTCGCCCGCTGCTTATGCCCGTCAGATTGTGACCGAAGACATGCTCACAACCCGCACGCCCGAGGCTCATCAGTGGGCGGTGGAACGCTTCCGTGCCTCCATTCATGAGGGCCAATTCGTGCCTTTCCGCGTAGGCACAGAAACCATCGTCTTTCCCGGATTCGATGGCGCTGCGGAATGGGGTGGCCCGGCCGTGGATCCCGAGACGAATGTCATCTACGTCAACTCTAACGAGATGGCGTGGACCGCTTCGCTTTTTGAAGACAAAGGCGAGCGCGGCGCAAAAGCCATCTATTTGAGCCAGTGTGCCGTATGCCATGGCCAGGATATGCACGGTGCTCCGCCTGATATTCCGGCGCTCACTGGCATAGGAGATCGAAAAAGTCCCGCGGATATCGCAACTACGATTCGCGGCGGAAAAGGGCGCATGCCCGGGTTCCCCAACCTCTATGAAGACCAACTTAACGGATTGGTCGAGTTCCTCCTGACCGGAGAGAATAAAGAGTTATCGAGTGCAGGCGCGTTACCCGCAATGAAGTATCGGATCACGGGCTATCGCAGATTTCTCGATCCTGACGGCTACCCAGCCATCGCACCGCCCTGGGGCACTCTGAACGCCATTGATCTCAACAGCGGTTCGTATAAGTGGAAGATCAACCTCGGGGAGTATCCCGAACTGGCCGCCATAGGAATCAAAAATACAGGCTCTGAGAATTACGGAGGCCCAATCGTCACCGCCGGTGGCCTGCTCTTCATCGGAGCAACAAACTACGACCGTAAATTCCGGGCCTTCGACAAAGCGACTGGCGAACTGCTTTGGGAAACCACCTTGCCCTTTGCCGGCAATGCCACCCCTGTGACCTACTCCGTCGACGGACGCCAGTACGTTGCAATAGCGGCCGGAGGAGGCAAAGATCCGAAATGGGGATCTGGCGGCATCTACGTCGCATTTGCCTTGCCAGACAAAGTGAAGAACTGAGAGTCACAAGCCTTCAGATCCTTTCGTTTTGCGTCGCTTTTTTCTTGACCATGAACAAGGCGCGAGTCGATACTCCCATGATTCGCCAGAGGTCCGTTGCCGTGCGGAACTGACCCGGTGCTCGGGCCGAAGCAAAC
>JASLEQ010000788.1 GCA_030151135.1 Candidatus Sulfotelmatobacter sp.
AGAGGGCCTCGGGATGAGCTTCGAGTTTTGGTTGCAGGTCCGACCATGCAATGCCTTTGTGACGGCGCATGTTTTGCTCAAAGCGGGATTGCCAGATTTTCAGAATCTCTTCGCGTTGGCTGCTGGAAAGCGTCGTATAGGGCATGGATTCACGCCTTGCGGATAGAGTAGGTCAATTCGACGAATCCGTTTTTGTAGGCGACCGCGTCTTTCAACTTCCACACGCTTTCTGGCAGGGATTCGCCGAACAACCGCAGACCATCGCCGAGCAGAACCGGCGCGATCGTCAGTTTTATTTCGTCCACCAAGCCCAGTTCGAGGAAACGTTGGCACAACATAGCTCCGCCGACGAGCCAAATATTTCGATATTTGGGAGCGAGTTGCACGTCCACCAACGCTTTCAGGTCGCCAGAGTAGAATTCGATGCTTTTCCTGTCGGCCTGCAATCCTCGGCTGCTCACGACGACGACCGGAGTATCGCCGTACGGCCAGCCCAGCTGAAGCGCATGCTCGTAGGTGCGGGAGCCGAGCACATAACAGTCGATGGTCTTGAGGAACTTCACGGCATCTTCTTCTGAAATGGAAACGCCTCGTTCGTAGGCACTTCCCGCATTTTCTAACCAGTCGACCGTGTTGCCACGGTTGGCGATGAAGCCATCGAGACTCGACACCATGTGAAGGGTTACGACTGGTTTCTCAGTCCGTTCGCTCGGCAAGCTCTGCCTCCGGATGTGGTTGCGCCGTTCGAATCATATCTTCGCGAACGAGCCAGCGCCACTTAGCGGCTTTTTGGACAGGAGCCGCCAAACGAGGTGGCCTTTCCACATCCACAAACCAGACACGACCATGATGGGGACAAAGATGTACCGCGTGCGAAACGCGTACATGGGAAGTTTGTCGAATGGGCTATAGATGTAGCCCAGGATGGGGATGCTTAGAACGAGGTGAATCCAGCGAAAGACTGTACGCGTGAGTGCGCGGTTCAGGTTTGGTGCGATGGCGGATTGTGACATGATGCTACTCCTTCACGTTTATTTCTCTTGCTCGATCCCGGCGCAATGCGACGCCGTCTGATTATTTCCTCACTAGAGTTTCGGCATTTCAATGCCAAACTGTTTTGCGTACTCGGCGTGCAGGCGCTGGAAGTCCGGAGACCTCATTGCATCCGGCCCGACGCTGCGGCCGACGGGTGTGCCGGAGAGCAGATGGTCGAGGACGTCGAAGGCAACATGCCATCCAGCGGCACCCATGGCGATGAAACGGCGATTGATGCTGGTCCACAACGTCAGGCGAGTGCCACGGGCGAGCGGTTCGAGTTCCCATCGCATTTCGTTCTCGCCCCAGGTGTACTCGAGCGACTTGGGAGCGTCGGCCCGCTTTACGATTGTTTCGGTAACATGCAGCCGAGGTGCTCCTACGGTGGTGAGCTTTACCGTAGCGCCAACTGTGGCAAGATTCGTATCCGCGTCAAAAGGAGCCCACTCGCGCAGATGTGCCGGATCGGTGAGCGCTTGCCAGACTTTCTCCGGAGAGTGGCGCAATTCGCGGACCAGGACGAGCCTCCAATTCTGGCCCTCTTTCTTCTCCATTTGCGCCTGGGTGGCGAGCCTCGGGGTGTCATGCGCGCGGTCGGTCATCGATTGACTCCTTTTCGATACGCGCCTTACCAGCGCATCAATTGTGTGATCTGGATCAGGTTGCCGCAGGTGTCGCTCAACGTGGCGATCTTGGAGGCCGTCACGTCGGTTGGAGGCATCGTAAACTCCGCGCCGCGCGATTTCATTCGGTCGAAGTCGGCCTGCAGATTGTCAGTGAAAAACATGGCGGCGGGCTGCTTTTGCTGGAAAAGCGCCTGCTGATAGGTTTTGGCTGCTGGATTACTGTTAAGCGACAGCTGGAGTTCCGTGCCATCGGGATCCTCCGGAGAGGCGACGGTGAGCCAGCGAAAAGGTCCCTGGCTGAAATCAGCTTTCTTCACGAATCCTAGTACCTCGGTGTAGAAGCGCAAGGCTTTCTCCTGGTCGTCGACGTATACGCTGGTCAGTTTGATCTTCATTGTTTGCCGTCTCCTTTGGTTAGTTTTGATTTCGGTCGCGCACGCTTCCCTGCATTGTTTGTAAACTTCGGTTCATCCATGCGGTCGAGATAGCTTTCGAGAGCGTCGACGTGCGTCGACCAGAAGCGGCGGAATTGATCGAGCCATGCGTCCAACTCGCGAAATGGTTCGGGTCTGAGGCGATACAGGCGGCGCTGGGCGTCAACGGTGGACTCCACGAAGCCTGCGTCCCTTAACACGCGGAGGTGCTTCGAGACGCTGGGCTGCGACATGCGAAGTTGACGCTCGATCTCTCCCACGGATTGTTCGGATGAGACCAGCAAACTCAAGATGGCACGGCGGCTGGGCTCAGCAATGATTTCGAAGGTATTTTCCACCCTCTTAATATACTTTATTGGTTATATACTTGTCAAGTAATATTACAAAGATTTTTCCCAGTATGAAGAATGAGGGCATGGCAGTGCGTCAGCGTCGCCGTCGATCAAGGCGGAAGCGTCGCTGAGAGAGGCAGACCTGGGAATGAGGGTTGGGTTTTCGGCTACAAATGGCTTCCGGACGTTCCGTCGCTCCAACCGCGATATTCACGCGGCTCGATTCCGAGGCGCTTGATCATCGATTGCAACGTGGTGCGTTTCAGGCCGAGCCTGTTGGCTGCGCCGTCGGGACCCGAGAGGACGCCGTGGGTGATGCGGAGGATTCGCAGGATGTGGTCTCGCTCCATCTCCGCAAGGTCGTCTTCGGCTTGATCCGCTTCCTGCTGAATCTCGGCGGGGGGCGCGATGAGGACGCTGCCTTTGCTCATGATCACCATGCGTTCGATCATGTTCTCGAGTTCCCGGATGTTTCCCGGCCAGCTCCACCGGCACAGGCTTCGCATCACGTCGCTTGGAACCTCAGTGACATGCTTCCCCATCTTCGCGTTGTGCTTCTCAACGAAATGGTGCACCAGCAGAGGAATGTCTTCCTTGCGATTTCGCAATGCAGGAAGCTCAATCGGGAAAACGTTTAACCGGTAGAAGAGATCTTCGCGGAAATTCCTGTCGGCCACGTCCTGGCGTAAATCGCGGTTGGTAGCTGCGATGATACGCACATCTGCGAAGATGGTCTTTACTCCCCCCAGACGCTCGAACTCGCGGTCCTGGAGCACGCGCAGGAGCTTGGGCTGAAGCTCCAACGTCATCTCGCCGATTTCGTCGAGGAAAAGGGTTCCTTTGTGCGCCAGCTCGATGCGGCCCACCTTCTGGGAGACGGCGCCGGTAAATGCCCCTTTTTCGTGGCCGAATAGTTCGCTTTCCAGCAGGCCGGAAGGAACTGCCGCACAATTCAGCTTGACGAAGGTATGGTCACGGCGGGTGCTCAGTTCGTGCAAGGAGCGAGCCACCAACTCTTTGCCGGTTCCCGTTTCACCCAGCAGCAGCACGGTTGAGTCGGTAGGAGCGACAACGCGCGTCTTTCGCAGGACCTCGCGCAGGGAGGGGCTCTTCCCTATGATTTCTTCGAAACCCAACTCGGACTGAATTTCCGTCTGCAGGTAGGACTTTTCCCTCGCGAGTTGCTCGGTAGATTCCTGCAGTTGATCGGCCATCTCGCGCAACCGGGCGATATCAATGGCAGCACCGGTGATACCGATAACCTCGGATTGCGCATTGAACAACGGCTCAATGCTCATGTCGAAAACATGGCGATGGCCGTTCTGCGGTACGGCAACCTCTTCACGAACAGCAATACCGGCACTCAAGACTTTTTTCTTCAACTCGGTGAGTGCCGAGGCTTTCTTTACTCCCAAAAGCTCGTCATCTGTTTTGCCGACGACTTCCTGATGCCAATAGGGCCGGGGATTGTAGATCCAGGTATACCGGAGATCGCGATCCTGGTTAAAGACAGTGATGGGGGAATCCTTCAGCGCGACACGAAAACGTTCTTCGCTCCTCTGGAGTGCGTCCTCTGCCCGTTTGCGTGCGGTGATATCTTCGCTAAAAATGGCAATCCCGCCGACCTGCCCACTTTCTTCCCGCCATGGATGGATCTCCCAGCGCAACCATTGAACACTTCCATCGGCACGATCGAAGCGATCCCCGTCCTCGGCGAGCATTTCTCCAGCCAGCCCGCGCTGATGTGCCTGCTTCCAGCTATCAGAGATCTCAGGGAACACCTCATAATGTGAAACGCCGTTCAAGTCGCGATTGCGGAGCCCGTAATCGTCCATCCAGCGCCGGCTGGCCTGTATGTATCGCATGTCGCGATCAAAAACGGCGACGGCAGCGGGTGAGTGCTCGATGAAGAGACGCATTCGAGCATCACTGGCGCGGAGACCGGCCTCGGCGCGATTGCGCTCGGTGATATCGAAAATGGTTGATTGAATGACGCTTTCCGATGCTCCATCATTCACAAGAACACTGTTGAGGAGCACCCAGATCGTACTTCCATCCCTTCGGCGGAATCGCCATTCGCGATTGGAGAAGAACCCGCACTGCTTCAACTCAGCCAGAAACAACTCACGCTCGGAAGGTGTGGCGTAGAGATCCTGGGCTTGAGTGCCTTTGCACTCCGCGGCGGAATCGAAGCCAAAGATGCGCGCCCAGGCGTCGTTGCAGTCGATCACGCAGCCTTCCATGCTGATGATTCCGACTCCGGCAACAGCTTTTTCGAACAGGATCCGGTAGCGCTGTTCTGACTTTTGCAACCTGGTCTCGGCCCGCTTGCGTTCCGTCACATCGTGACCCAGGCCGCGAACAACCGGCGAGGCTACGCCCTCGGTACGGAGGGTATTGCTGTACTCCCAAATTCTTCGCTGCCCATTCTTCGCCAAGACGCAGATAAAGCCTCTCGCAGTGCCTTTGGTCCTGATCGTCTCGAGGTATTCATCGAATTGTTCGCGAAACTCTGGCGCGACCAGATTGCGCATGGGAATTCTCATCAATTCTGAGACTTCATACCCAAGAACCCGGGCCGGCGCCGGATTCACCGTCAACAAATTCCCTTTTAAATCATGGGTGCATACCAGGTCCTCGCTGTGTTCCACGAGGTCGCGATAGCGATCTTCGCTCTCGCGCAGGGCAGTCTCAGCCCGTTTGCGATCGGTAATGTCCTCCAGAATGCAGGCGGCCCGCTCCACTCCATTCGGTCCTGAAATCGGGAAGTAGCTGACTGAAAGGTCTCTTTCCCCTCTGTGAGGGTAGGTGTACTGCATTTCGTAACGGACGACTTTTCCCTGGAAACAGTCGTCCAGCTTCTGCTTGATCTGTGAATCAAAGACTTGGGGTTTGAGAATCTGCCGGATATCTTGGCCGATGAGATCTTCACTCTTCATTCCACGATATTTCAGAAAAGCCCGATTCACGAGCTGGTAACGGTAGTCGGAGTCCACGACGGCGATCATCTCGTCCAAGCCTTCCACCACTCTCTCGAACTCCCGCAGGCGGGCTGCGTTCAGGCTCAAAGAATCGTTCGCATCGCGAAGTTGGCCCGCTGCTTTCACTTCTCCGAGCTCGCTTAAGGCCAGTCGCGCCGCGAAACAGAGGATGGAACTGCCGAGCAAGAGGAAGCTGGCGCGCCGCCAATCGGAGCCCAACTGCGTCACCTGAATCAGCACGATCAGCGGACCTGCAGCATAAAAGGCGTTCTCGAGAAACATGCTCCAGAAGCGACGGTTGCGTGAGTTAGCCGATGCCGCTTGTTGGACAGGCTGCCAGCCCATAGCCCATGCCGCCGTCAGAAGGAAGGTGGCCGACCACCAGATATCCATCCATGTTCCGGATCCCACCTCAATACCGCGGCGCATTTCCTGGTAGTCCGTCAGACATATGCCCACGAACATGGGGGCCAGACAGATCAGAAGCGCTTGATAGAACCTGCGGATCTGTGCATTCCGGGCCCGCATCACCTGAATTGTTCCAAGGGCCAGGACCGCAACGTTCTCACCCAATTCGATCTGATCGGACCGCACCAGCGACAGCTGCTTGCTCTGCAGATTCGTGGCCGCCTGATACCACCCGAGATAGATGAGAGTGAAAATGATGAACAGCTGGCAGACGTCCAACGTCCAACCGGCATGGGCCGGATACACTGAGTCTGGCTCCTCGGGATCGAGCAATAGCGCCATGGCGACGAGCAGCGCGCGGCAATCAATGAGGAAATGCAGAATGGAATCCCTTGCCGGCAGGACCTGCAGGCGGGATTCGCAATATGCCCAGCCGAGGTCGGCGGCGATCCAGACGAGAAAGCTAAGGCCCACTAGCAACCAGAAGGGCCGGGCGTAACCACCCGCTCTTCGATGGGCCGCGATGCACGCTGCGACCGCGACCGCCGCACACGAAATCTGAAGGAAGTTCGCGACAGAGGCACCGAGTGCGCTTTGTCCAATAAAGACTTCCTGAAGGATGTGCACGCCAATCACGGCGATTCCCGCGAACAAAAGCGCAGGGTTGGCAATGGCGTGCCTCTTGGAGGCTGCCGAAACTTTTACGACCACAATTCCCCCTGGACCGGCAGACCTGGTCGCCGATCTCGACTTATGTTTTCTCAGGGCCCGAGCTGGCGCGCGTTCACTGGGCCGAAACCATGAACACACGGCCGCTCTGCGGGATACGCCTTCCGCATGGGGGTATTCCGCCCTTCATGGCTCAGCGCACGATCGAGGGAAGGCGCGAGCCAGTTACCGCATCATGAAGGCGGAAGGATTAGAGGTCTGTGATCGTAGTCACAATGATGTGTGGAGCGGATGCTACGGCGAAAGCTGAAAGAAAGAAAGGCGAGTCGCCATGACTCGCCTCGGAGAAGGCCGGATTTCTATCGCGTCTAACGTTCGGCCGAGATAACCGCGCCATTTTTAAGGACGTTGACTTCCACCCGGGCAGACGTACGTTTTTCGCCGGCAGCGGCTGCGGCATTTCCGACACTCATTTCGTAAATGCGGTACACGGGAATATTGTGCGTAAGTACCAAGTACCGCACGACTGAGTCTGCCATTTTCCGCGAGTTGGCAATGGCGGCCTGTCCTTGTCCAGGCGCGAATCCGCGAACCTCAATGATGTAGCCTTTCTCGCGCGCAAGAGGATTCGCAACCGCGTCGAGCGCGTCTTTGGCGGCTTTACTCAGCACGCTCTGTCCAGGCCGGAAGCGAATTTCTGTTTGTGCGGTTCCCTGGTATTGATCGAGACCATTAACCATCTTTTCGGCGGTGCCGACACGGGTCGAAGCATCAGTAGCCGCGGTCTGGGCGAGTTGGGCTTTGTTCGCGGCGTCGGAAGCGTGCTGGGCTGCCAGGCTCGTTTTCTCGGAGGCGAGTTGAATCCCCTGCTGGGATCGACTATCAACGTTCTTGATGGCGGAGCCGTTTTCTGAGTTCAATTGCTCCAGTTCGTTCAACCGGTCGCGGATGGGTTCCACGTGGCGCTGCACATACTTTTTGTTGGCGAAGGGATGGGTAATCAGATTGACAAGATTCGGATCGTCCCCGTCCCAGAAGTCCTTGGGACGCGGTGAGGAGAGCGGTTCGCGATCGGTGGCGCTACCCGACGCGGCCGCATCGGGCGATGCGGTGGTGCTCGTTTGCTGGGCGAAAGCCGCCGATGCAAACACGAATAACAGGACACAACCCAGGATCTTCATCATCTCGACCTTCCTCTGTTCACTGGACGCCCACGCGGACCGATTGGGATTTCGGGGCCCTAAGATTGTGCATCGAATGGCCCCATTCTGCAAGCGGGACGCGCCTTTCGGGGAGAGTGCGCCGGGTCACAGCCAGGCGTTCAGCTTATCCGTACACTCGGC
>JASLEQ010000001.1 GCA_030151135.1 Candidatus Sulfotelmatobacter sp.
GCCACCATCTCGGCTCGGCCAAGGGAGAGAGCGTTGCCGTCGAGATCGTGCAGCGGGCTTTTGACGGAGGGATTACGTTCTTCGATTGCTGCTGGGAATACAACCGCGGCAAATCGGAAGACTGGCTTGGGAAAGGCCTGAAAGGAATCCGTGACAAGACGTTCTTGATGACGAAGGTCTGCACGCATGGACGCGATGCGTCACTGGCCATACAGATGCTGGAGCAAAGCCTCCGTCGACTGCAGACCGACTACCTCGACCTTTGGCAGATTCATGGCGTGAGTTTCCCCAATGATCCCGATCTTTTCATCCGCCCTAACGGTGCCGCAGAGGCGCTGGAGAAAGCGAAAAAGGACGGAAAAGTCCGATACACGGGCTTCACCGGCCACAAGGATCCGGACATTCATCTGGCCATGCTGAATACCGGCTTTGCGTTCGACGCGGTGCAGATGCCGCTGAATCCATTCGACGCGAATTTTCACAGCTTCGAACAGAAAGTGCTTCCCGTCCTGAATAATCGGGGCATCGCGGCCCTGGGAATGAAGCCCATCGGCGGCCACGGCGAGCCGGTGCAGAAGGGCGTATTTTCCGCGGAAGAGTTGTTGAAATATGCGATGTCGCTTCCAGTGACGACCACAATCACCGGGGTGTCAGAAATTCCCATCCTTGAGCAGAATTTGAAAGTCGCACAAGGATTCGAGACGCTGGGCGAGGGCGAGATGCAGGCGCTTCGCGAGCGGGCGAAACCGTATGCCGGAGATGGTCATTTCGAACTTTACAAGACTTCGATCAAGTTTGATAACCCGGAAGCTCGCATTGCGCACGAATTCCCATTGGATCTCAAGCAGGTGGAAGTCCAGCAGATGATTCATGCAACCCAGAACACCGGACGTCCTTATCCTCAGGTGACCGATTCGCCAGGAGTATAGAGAGCCACCACGCTATGCAGATTCATTCATCTTCCGGTCATCCATCCGTATCCAAGGCGAAACCAGCGAAGGGCGACGGCGCCGTATCGCGGCGCCGCTTTCTGCAAAGGGCGGCTATAGCGGGCGCAACGGCTATGGTGCCTCCGGCGGTAGCATCGGAGCCCGAGCAAACCGCGAATTCTCAAGGCCCCGATGGTTTACATAAGGAAAACGGACAGCGATTGCCGACTCCTATCGTGCCGAACTTTAAAGGATCGTATCCCAGTTCTGGCCTGCCGCAGTTTCAGGTTCCCAAACGGCCCATGGGAAACACCGGCCTGCAAGTCTCGATCATCGGACTTGGTGGATATCATCTTGGGACGGTCTCGGGCCAGGTGGAAGTCAACAACATGATCGCCAAGGCGCTGGACTATGGCATCAACTTTTTTGATAACGCGTGGGAGTACCATGGGGGCATGAGCGAGGAGCGTGTGGGCACAGCGCTTAAGGGCAAGCGCGACCAGGCCATCGTGATGACCAAGGTATGTACGCACGGACGCAAAAAAGATGTGGCCATGCGACAACTGGAGGAATCGCTGCGGCGCCTGCAAACCGATCACCTGGATGTGTGGCAGGTCCACGAGGTGATCTACTACAACGATCCGGAACTGGCGTACGCCACGGATGGCGTGCTAGAGGCGCTGTCTGCGGCCAGGCAGCAGGGGAAGGTGCGATTCGTTGGATTCACGGGGCATAAGAACCCATCCATTCATCTCGATATGCTGAACCGGGGATTCGCCTTCGATACCGTGCAGATGCCCATTAATCCTTTTGACCCGGGATTTCGATCGTTTGAGCGGGAAGTGCTTCCGGTCGCGGTGAAGAAGGGCATGGCTGTGTTGTCGATGAAGAGCATGGGTGGTTCGGGGGAGGCCATCGTGCAGGGAGCACTCACGCCGACAGAGGCACTCAGTTACGCTATGAGCGTGCATGGTGTATCTACCACTATCTCAGGCATGGACTCAATGGAAGTGCTCGACCAGAATCTGCAGATCCTCAATGATTTCCAGCCGCTCAGTGAGCAGCAGATGTCAGAGTTGCGCGAGCATGGGCGCCGATTCAACGATGGACGCTATGAGCTGTTCAAAAGCACGATGAAGTACGATGGCGATCTCGGCCGGCAACAGCACAACTTCCCCTCGGCCGAAGAATTACCTGCCTGAGAGAGGATCACATGGCTCAATTGAAAAAGATATGGGTCATAACAGTGAAGACGGATGCTACGCATCCGCCGGAAGGACTATTCACGCGCGATCCAGAGACGATCGCACGCAAACTTGCATCGAAGGAAGTTTCGCCGAAATGCCCCGGGTCGGGAATGCGCATGCTGACGTACTTCATCAATCGTGCGGGGAAGGGATTGAGCCCGACACGTAGAAAGAATCTCGAGGAGGCCAAGGACCTACTTTCCGAGCGCGTGAAGAAATCGCACGAGCTGGAAAAGAAGAACAAACACCATTGAGGGGGTGGGCCATGTCAGAGAAGACCACGGTGAAGAAAGCGAAAGAAGACCTGCGGGAGGGGAAGTCGCCAACCACCGCCGCTGGAGAATTCGTGAAAGAGGAAATCGAGCACGTCCGCCAAGGCAAGCACGGGGCCCGATCAGCAAAACAAGCCATCGCCATCGGGCTCAGCAAGGCGCGGCGCGCGGGTATACCGTTGAAACCTCCGGTGGCAGGGAAGACCAGTGCAAGCACCCGCCAGAAAGCCGCGCGCGACTACGAGAAGGGCCAGAAGAATCCACAGAGCAGCGAAGAAGGATCGACGCAGCGAAGCCGCTCGCGCCTAAAGGCGATGCAACGCGAGCCAAAGTCTTCCGTCGGTCACGCGGCGCTTTCCCGCCAGTCGAAGAATGCGGCTCGCCGTCGGAAGGACAGCTAGACCCCAAACTTCTGTCCGTGGCGCTCTCGCCCTACCATCGCCATGATCGACGCCAGAACGAAGACACTCATTGCGGTGAGTGCCATGGCGGTGGCGTAGCTGGTTTTTTGCGCGTATACGGCCTCGATATAGACCACCGAGCTGGCGATAATTCCTGCGCTCTGATAGGCGAAGCCCGGCAGGAGAGCACGCACGGAATCGGGCGAGAGTTCGGATAGGTGCGCGGGAATTACGCCCCACGCGCCCTGTACCATGAATTGCATCAGAAAAGCTCCCACGACGAGAAGGATCATGTTGGGGGCATACGCCCACAAGGGAATCAACACGGCGGCGAGGATGAAGGCGGTGACGATCGCTTTTCTGCGTCCCCAAAGATCGGACAGTCGACCGAACACCAGCCCACCGATGATTGCTCCGATCCCTGAGATGGCGGTGATCGTAGCGCGTTGCGGGGGGCCGAAGTGCCATTGGCGCTGCAGAAATGTGGGGTACATGTCCTGCGTGCCGTGCGAGGCAAACAACATCATGGTCATGAATGCAAGCAGGTAGAAGAACAGCCTCCAGTGAGAAAGGATCTCGCGCCGTTGTTCAGGCCAGGGCTGGCGCGATTTAAACTCCTTTTTCCAGACCTCGGATTCTTTCACGCAGAACTTGATATAGAGCACCAGGGCGATGGCGGGCAGGCTGCCGAGGTAAAACAAGGGTCGCCAACCAAGCGGGCCGATGAGGAAGAAGTAGGCAACCGCTGCCAATACATTCCCCGCCGCGTATCCTTCCTGCAGAAGCCCGGACATAAGGCCGCGCAAGCGCCGCGGCGCTCCTTCCATGGCGAGGGTGGCAGAGACGCCCCAGCATCCGCCCATTACGATGCCGAAGAGCGCGCGCACGACGAGGAGTGTGGTGTAATTCGGCGCCAGGCCGGTCATGATGTCGGAGATTGCGAAGACACCGGTATTGATCATCAGTGGAACGCGGCGGCCATATCGATCGGCCAGGAATCCGAAGATGAATCCACCCACCGGACGAAAGGCCATGGTCATGGTGATGATGAGCGCGATTTCGGCATCGGACTTATGAAAATCGTGCGCCATCGCCGTCAGGCAGAAGGTGACGCGAAAAAAGTCGAAGGCGTCCAATAACCATCCGGAAAAGCCCGCGATCACCGCGGGAGGGTGGCTGGTCTCGTTCCCGGGTTGTGACGAAAGAGCCCCAGCCTGTGACGGGTCGGCTGTTGCCATGCAGGCACCTCAAGCAGTCAGTTGCACGTTTGAAACGCGCATGTTCAATTACGCTAACAGACGTTCAAGCGGAGTTGAAACCAGGCATGCGGGAGCGGCAACGGCATACCAGCCGACGGCATCGCGGCAGACCACCCATCAACATACATTGCCATCTAAGTGGGCTGGGCCAGAAGCGCAATTGCAAGCGTTCGCAAATCCATGCGGATCGCAACGTCCGAGACAGCGATCCAATTTATCCACGATTCTCTTACCGGCTCCATGTTGACCCTTCTTCGGCAAAGCACAAATTGTACCGGGGATGGCGGAGCTTCTCTTCGTGTGCGGTAGCTTTGCTGTATTTTGATTCGAGCCGAGTTGCGCGCCTGGGGAGGATTTCAATCGCTTTAGTCGTGGCGATTGTTTGTCGGAGTGTCGTGCCGGTCCCGCCGCGATTGTTCAGTGGGTGTTCTCCGGACTTGCTTGCGTTCCAGAGCATGCGCGCCATGGACAAGGAGATCACACATGCACTTCCCCCCCTTCAAGGCCAGGATTCATTTTTTAGACGCACATCTTCTCCGGGCGCTACAGGCGCTCTTTGTGCTTACCACGTGCTTACTTGTCAGCTCCCACGCACACGCGCAGTACCGGGCTTCAATCCAGGGCACCGTGACCGACACGCAAGGCGGCGTAATTCCGGGCGCCAAGCTCACGCTGACCAACCTCCAGACAAATGAGAAGCAGGAGAGAACCAGCAGTGAAGTTGGCGTCTATAGCTTCAATGGTCTGCCTCCAAGCGCCTTCAAACTTGTGGTCGAAAAGGATGGGTTTCAGACCAAGGTACTAGATAACCTGAAGATCATTCCTGAACAGCCGAATTCGATCGACGTGAAGCTGGAGGTCGGACAGGTGGCGCAGACGGTGACGGTAGACGCGTCTGCGACGCCGTTGATTGATACAGCAACTGCCTCGATTGGCGGCACGATCAGCGAAACCCAGATTCAGAACATGCCCAGTTTCGGTCGGGATGTCTTTCAACTCACCCAGTTCGCTCCCGGGACCATCAGTGACATGTCTCAGGGCTCTGGTGGCGGCACCTTCAAACTGCCTGGCGTCCAGGGCCCGGGGGGAACGTCCTCAAACGGCGGGATCTTCTCTACCGAGAACGGTCCGCAGGCGATGGCCAATGGCGGTCAGTATCAGAGCAACGGCATCAGCGTCGACGGTATTAGCACCGCCAGCGCGGTCTGGGGGGGCACCTCGGTTATCACCCCGTCAGAGGAATCGGTCGACAATGTGCACGTGCTGAGTAATGCTTACGATGCCGAATACGGACGATTTTCCGGGGCACAGATCCAGGTCACCTCAAAGGCGGGCACCAACACGCCGCACGGCAGCGTCTTCTTCCAGCGCTGGAGTCCGGGCCTGAATGCTTATCAGCGCTATAACGGGACGGGATATTACAAGCCCGGCACCCCTGCGCAGAGGGGATTGCTGCGCGATGAGCAACAGTTCAACCAATATGGCGCCAGCCTGGGAGGCCCACTGTGGAAAGACAAAATCTTTGCGTTCTTTGCGTACGAGGGCCAGCGAAGCGGCGTCATCAATAATACTGCGACCGGCTGGTACGATACTCCAACTTTCGACAAACTCGCGGCGCCGGGCCCGATTGCCGCCTCTTACCTGGCGTTTCCGGGCGAGGCCGTGAATGGTGTACTGATCGATCAAAGTTGCTCGGATATTGGTTTGGCGGAG
>JASLEQ010000357.1 GCA_030151135.1 Candidatus Sulfotelmatobacter sp.
GGATGGAGGTCCGCGGGAAGTTTAAAGACGGCTCCGCTTTCCACACGACCGCCCCGACCAATTACTTCACCCCTGAAATGCTCAAGAACCTGCAGAGCAAGGGCGTGACGATTAACTTCCGCGACATCAATAGCGGAAGCCTGCCGCTGCAATTGCTCGGCACGTGGGCGCCGCTGATCTTGTTGGGAGCGTTATGGTTTTTCATGATCCGCCAGATGCAGACCGGCGGAAACAAGGCATTGTCGTTCGGCAAGAGCCGCGCGCGCCTGCTCTCGATGCAGCAAAAGAAAGTCACGTTTAAAGACGTGGCCGGGGTCGAAGAAGCCAAGGAAGAGCTTCGGGAGATTATCGAATTCCTGCGCGAGGCGCAGAAGTTCCAGAAACTTGGCGGACGCATCCCCAAAGGCGTGCTCCTCGTCGGACCTCCGGGAACCGGCAAAACCCTGCTGGCCCGTGCAGTTGCCGGCGAGGCGAACGTCCCGTTCTTTTCGATCTCAGGCTCCGACTTTGTCGAGATGTTCGTTGGCGTCGGCGCAAGCCGCGTCCGCGACCTCTTCGAGCAGGGCAAGAAGAATGCTCCTTGCATCATTTTCATCGACGAAATCGATGCCGTTGGACGTCACCGCGGCGCAGGCCTCGGCGGCGGACACGACGAGCGCGAGCAGACTCTGAACCAGCTGCTCGTCGAAATGGACGGCTTCGAGTCCAACGAAGGCGTCATCCTGATGGCAGCCACCAACCGGCCCGACGTTCTGGATCCCGCACTGCTGCGGCCTGGGCGTTTCGATCGCCGTGTAGTCGTTAGCCGTCCCGACGTACGTGGACGCGAAGAAATCCTCCGCGTGCATACCCGCAAGATTCCTCTAGCGGAAGACGTTGATCTCTCCGTACTGGCTCGCGGCACACCGGGATTCTCCGGCGCAGACTTGGCCAACATGGTCAACGAAGCAGCACTCGCAGCGGCTCGGCAGAACCGCAAGGCCGTTCTGCAATACGACTTCGAACTCGCCAAGGACAAAGTCCTGATGGGCGTGGAGCGCAAGTCTCTTCTGTTAACCGACGAAGAGAAGCGCAACACCGCTTATCACGAGGCGGGACATGCCTTGGTTGCGGCGAAGATGCCGCACTCCGATCCATTGCACAAGGTCACGATCATCCCGCGCGGAATGGCGTTGGGCGTGACCATGCAATTGCCCGTCGACGACCGTCACAACTACTACAAGAATTATCTCGAAACGCAGATCGCCATCCTGATGGGCGGGCGCATTGCGGAAGAGATGTTCCTGGGCGTGATGAGCACTGGCGCCGGCAACGACATCGAGCGTGCCACCGACATGTCCCGCAAGATGGTCTGCGAGTGGGGCATGAGCGAACTCGGTCCGCTGACCTTCGGCAAGAAGGAAGAGCAGATCTTCCTCGGACGCGAGATCGCACAGCACCGCGATTACAGCGAAGACACTGCCATCAAAATTGATCAGGAAGTACAGAAACTGGTCAAGCACGGTTACTCGACGGCCAAGGGAATCATCTCCGACAATCGCGACACGCTCGAGAAAATCGCGCGCGCCCTGATCGAACGAGAAGTCCTCGACGCCAACGAGATCAAGTTGCTCGTCGACGGCAAGGAACTTCCGCCAATGCCTCCGCCAGCAGTGAAACCCGATGACGGCGTCCAACACGTAATCAAGCCGAACCTCGAACCCGGACGGGCCAAGGGCGGAGAAAGACCAGCCACGGCATAAGAGTTAAACAGTTTGCTTATTGAGGGCAGCCCGAGTGGCTGCCCTTTCTTATCTTGGGACTGACTGGATTCAGGAAGCAGGCGGCTTACTCGTGGAACCCTGATTTTTCATTCTATTCTGAAGTACTGGGCTTAAGAGCTTGAGCTGGGTTTCCTTGGCACCGGGAACCGCGAATCTGATCAGGTCAGTTTTGTAAGCCGCCAGCGCCTTGTCATATGTCGCCGGATGTAGTTTCAGCATCCTGGCGTATAGCTCGGTCGTGGCATAAGCGACCAATAAATCCGAGACTTTGGTGCCCTTTCCGCAGCAGTGACCGACTAGATAATCAAGAAATTCCGAATTTGCCAGCCTAATGAAATCGCTGCTCAATCGCCCGACGATGCGAGGCGCATAGAATCGGGCATTTGCTGTTATCGATTGGTCGCCACGAACATAATCAATGACTCCGCCTACATCGTAGTAGTGCCTGATGACAGCCTCGGCAATAATGGAATAGTCGAAGGCTGCGTAATTCCCGATGATTTCAGTTACCGCGGGCATGCCGTGGTTAGCCTCAAGCGCCTTCTTAAGCACATCTGTAGCGTCATCAACGAAACACGCCGCATAGCCGGTGCGCGCGTTCCAATCAAACCTATAGCACCTCGCGAAGTCCCCGGATTCGACCCACTGCTTCGCCGCCAGAAAGTCATGGATTGTTCTATGTACGAACTCATAACCGTCCTCAGCAGGCACAAGTATTCCGTAGAATCGTGCTATTTCAACGAGTGCCGCACGCGGATCCACTTTGTCGAACCCAAGACGGGTTAGTTGGCGCTTAGAAATGTCTTCCGCCCGGTGTCGCTCAATGAATGGAGATGTAGTCGCATAGGCGATGTGCCTTAGCAATCGGACACGATCAGTTCCCTCAAGCGGCGTCGTGCCCATCCGATCTATGTGTCTATGCTCGTCCCAACGTGAGCAGAGAACCTCGAAAGCGCGCTCTAAGAGCCTTAGTGCGCTTCGGGGTTGTACGCTTGTTGAACTAGTCCTTACGATGCAAGCGAGTGTCAAAAGCAGAGGATGAGATAGGAATTCCTTGAATCCGCGGGTTTCCAACTGACTGATGACGGTTTCAGGATCATCGCGCATTATCGCGAAGTTCGACAGAAACACACTCACGAATCTGATCTGATCTGTTCTCGTTAAGCAGTCGAGACGAACCTCCAGAGCATTCAACTGCGGAAGCTCGTAATATTCGCGACACGCTAAATAAAACTTGCCAACACGCCCTGCTTGGAATTTAAGAAGAGCTTCGGTTATTCGTTTTCGATGCTCTACACCCACCTCATCGTACCCATCTACCAAGAGCAACGTGCAGGCTCGATGCTTCTTCTTTTGGATGCGTGAACAGACGTCCACATAACGCTCTAGGTCGTCAATAGCTGTCGGTCTGCGCAAGGTTATCAGCACTGGAAGAACGTCGTCCTTTTCGGCTGTCGTTCGAAAGACCCGATGCAGAAATGTTGTTTTTCCCCAGCCAGGTCCACCAAGGACCATCGCATCGTCATCCCGTCTGAGAAGGTCCTCGATGGTAATCGGCTGTTGCTTGAGTCCGCGTACGATGGAACGCGTGACCTTGTCCTGGTAAGAAAACCCGGACGAAGAGTCCAGGGTCTCGTTCTCATCTGGACAGACCAAGATGCGGGTTGGCTGATAGATCGAATCGAAAGGTAAGGGCGCCAACATGCCCAGGCAATGCACCTTGGAGGTTTGAACGACGGCGGTTTCCTGCAGTCCCCTAAACCAGCTGGCCAGCTCTTTACTTTCGCTGTCCTGCCCAAACAGTTTCAAAAATTTCTGTAAGCCATAATCAATTAGCTCTGGCGTGAGATTTATCGGTGGAGCGGAATCTCCCATACAAGGTAGGGTAGATTCCACTGCAAAGGAGAGTCAACGAAGGAATTTGGGGAAAAATGGGGGACGCCTGGGCTCACTCACAGCCCGGAAGGTCAAAGGCGGGTGGCCCGTCATCTTAGTAGTTGAGCGGCTTGGAGTGGATACAAATCGAGCGAAGCCGAACCCTAGCTCAGTTCAACAATCTCAGTCTGGATCTGGTCACGTTCAGAAAGCATTCTGCGCAGAAATTGAGCAAGACGATACGGACCAGTCCACGCAGAGTTCTCAACATCAATGAACTCAAACGTAAAGCCGTATTGCTTCGGACGAGCTGCTACAGCCTGCCAGTCAGTCACCTGAAATGGAAGACCCTTCCGGGACACGGAAAGACGCCATAGCCAGCGTCCGTCTTTAGATCGGATTTTGCAGTTCATTCTCTGCGTTCAAGATATCAGGATACCTTTAGGTGGAGGACGGGTGGGCGGGTGGCTCGGGCTCCTAATCGCCAAAGCTACCACTCTGTGGGTGCCCCGTTCTTCGCGGGTTTTGCGAAGGGCGGGATCGATGCTGCCGGTGGTGAGAGAATTTGATCACATGCCAACACGCCGAGAATTTCTGCAAAGAACAGCGGGCCTCGCAGCCGCGGCATCCCTACGAATCGCTCACGCCGCAACTGCCAGCACCAGCAAAGACGGACTCGAGCCCTCCACCGTCGAAACCCTCCTCGGCCCCCTCCCCATCTCGAAGCTCGGATTCACTCTCAGCCACGAACACGTCTGCTTCGTCCCGCATGATCTTTTCCCGGACAAGAAAGCAGCCGCCGCCAAAATGATCGCCAAACTAAAAGCAGCCAAGGCCGGCGGCGTCGACACCATCATCGATCTCACCACATCCGACGTCGGACGTGACGTGCGCTTCGGTCAAGAAGTTTCGGACAAGTCCGGCATGCAAATCGTCGCCGCCACCGGATTCCGTTTCGCGCCCGCATCCTACAACCGCCAGACCGCGGATCAGATCGCCGAACTTTACATTCGCGAGATCGAGCACGGCATCGACGATACGGGCATCAAAGCCGGAGTCATCAAGGCAGCCGGGGTATCTGGAGCTCTCACACCCGCGGAGGAAAAAGGCTTCAGGGCAGCAGCCCGCGCCAGCAAGACTACGGGTGTCCCGATCGAAACGCATACGAACCCCGGCCAACGTGGCGGAGAGACGCAGGCCGCGATCCTCGAGGCCGAAGGCGTCAGTCCCGCCCGCGTCTCTCTCGGCCACAGCGATGACACCAAAGACGTGCCTTACCTCCTCGGTCTCGCC
>JASLEQ010000010.1 GCA_030151135.1 Candidatus Sulfotelmatobacter sp.
CCTTGATCAACCTGTTCCGCAGTTCTGGGTAAGACCATTCCATAATCAGCCGGACGTGGGGAGATGACGAATTATAGGCTACGGATACTCGTACACGAGATCCGCCGGAGGCTTATCGGATCATGGCGCAGCGGGCGGCAATTCCGAAACTGCCGTCTCGCACCAGCCACCTGGCCGTCAGAAATCAGATCTCTGGATAGAGTTCAAAAAACGCTTCCAGGCTAGTGCGCAACTGCTTTTCAATTTCTTCCTTGCTGCCTTCCAGCACGTGCATGGTGACGTGAGACTCTCGCCCGTTGGCGAGCTTTACCTTCGCATCTCCAACCTCGGCAACGTCTTCCGAGGGTAAGAGCCTCATACCATAGACCAGAGTTAAATTTGCCATATCTCGATTTTACGACGGTCGAGCGGCTCCCGCGAGCGGCCGCAATTCCACGGCTTTCTGTGATTCCGGGCTCAATGGAAAGATGCCGATCCTTGGAGGCGAACCCCGCCGATCGTCGGATTTCAGATTCTGCCTGCATCTCGTTTAGAATTCCGGCGTGCCCAGAATCCTCTCTTTACTTTTTTGGACATCCTTATTGATGTTGCCCTGTGCCGGACAGGAAACATCCCCGGCCACCGCACCGCAACAACCCGCTGATTCCTCCCAGCAGCCTCAAGTCAAGGTGAACATGCTGAACGTGTGTACGCCTTCGGCTGATGAGCAGAAGGAACTTGCAGGGGCATTGGCAAAGATCCCGAGGCAGCCGCTCTTCAGTTCCGACTTCGAGGTATCACGTGGACGCTCGACCCTGACTGACATGCCGGCTATGCTCGAAGCTGGACAGGCCGGGCACGTTGCCGGCGAACCGTCAATCGCGACTTACGTCAGGATCCGCCGCGAGTTTTCGGTGCAAGCCATGTTTTCGAGCGTGCAGTATTCCTTCAGCAATGACGGCGTCAACATGATTGAGACTCTGGTGCTGCACGTGCGAGATCCAAAGGATCTGATTCAAGTTTCCCTGGAAGACAGCGCGTCAGCGGTCACCAGCCCTCAGACAATGCTTTCGACGAACACACCCATCATGCGCCTGCGGTTGGAGAGGTTCGGAAAATCCTCGGTGGCGCTGGTGCGCTGTGAAGGTGTGGCTGGCGGTCCGCCTCCTGACCAGAGCAAGTATGATCCACTGTTTCACAGCGGGACCGCAGTAATGGCCGATTACCGCGGCCTGCTCGGCGTGAAGTCTATCGTGCCTGAGGAGTTGGCAAAGATCAGTCCAGCGGGTCCGAAGGCCGCAGGAACGTCGAAGATGCGAAAGCCGGTGAAGGTGCAGAAATAAGCAGCCCGGACGCAGGTTGCATCGAAAACAGAAGTCGGCCATCCAATCAACGTACATACATTCATGAGCGAAACCAGAAACGTAGTGATCATCGGGTCCGGGTGCTCTGGACACACGGCGGCTTTGTACACGGCGCGCGCCAACCTGAAACCGCTTGTCATTGAAGGGCATGAGCCTGGCGGTCAGCTTTCCATGACCACGCTAGTTGAAAACTTCCCGGGATTTCCCGAAGGGATCATGGGGCCGCAGCTTGTCGAGAACATGCGGAAACAGGCCGAGCGCTTCGGTGCCGAATATCGCATGGCTCATCTGACGAGTGCCGATCTCAGTCAGCGTCCGTTTTCGCTGCATATGGGACATCACGTGATCCATGCACAAACCTTGATTATTGCCAGTGGAGCCTCTGCGCGTTGGCTTGGTCTGCCCCACGAACAACAGTTGATCGGGCATGGCGTTTCCTCTTGCGCGACCTGCGACGGTTTCTTCTTCTCCGGGAAAGAAATCGTGGTGGTCGGCGGCGGAGATTCGGCCATGGAAGAGGCGCTGTTCCTCACTCGCTTTGCCACCAAGGTTACGGTCATTCACCGGCGCGATAGCTTCCGGGCTTCGAAGATCATGCTCGACCGCGCCCAGAAACACGAGAAGATCAAATTCCTGCTCGACACTGTCGTCGAAGATGTCTACGACGTCCATAAGCAGGAAGTTACCGGCCTCAAGTTGAAGAACTTGAAGACCAACGAAGTCTACGATTTACCCGCGAGTGCGCTGTTCCTGGGAATTGGACACGAACCCAACGCCAAGATGTTTGCGGGACAACTCGACATGGACGCCGACGGATATCTCAAAACCCACAGCTACGTATTGACCAAGGTTCACGGCGTATACGCATGCGGTGATGTCCAGGACCGGCGCTATCGCCAGGCTATTACCGCGGCAGGTAGCGGATGCATGGCGGCGATCGAAGTCGAGAAATTCCTGGAAGAGCACGGCAAGTGAAGCTGTCCCCTCGGAATGTCCTTACCGCTCAAACCGAAAGCGAAAGTGCCATTACTTCCGTGATCTGTCGTAAACGTTATCGCCAATCTTAGAATTTTCTCACTATGAAAACCCTGATGCGGCAGGGTGCGCGCAAGATTGCGATTCTTGCCGCCATTCTGATTCTTTCTTTTGGTTTATTTGCCGAGGATGCGCCCCAAGCGGCGCGCAAGGTCCTCATCAAAACGGCGGCGGTGTACCCCACCTTGGCCCGTTCCATGAACATCCACGGAGTCGTAAAGCTGGAAGCCCTCGTCGAACCCAACGGCTCAGTGAAGTCCATCGAGGTGAAGGGCGGACATCCCTTGCTGACACAGAGCGCGGTAACGGCCGTGGGACATTGGAAGTTCGAGGCGGCGCCCAAAGAGTCTAAAGAGATAATCGAGATCAAGTTCGACGAATGAGAAAACCCAGAGGCTGGGGGCTTTCTTCTCCAACGCGAACTCCGCTCTCCTCATTTACTTGATCATTTGCCATCCATTAGGGGCGGTCGACCCCACCAGGTATCGCGAAGTAACATCCCCACGATTACCTTCGCTAGTCCTCGATTTCTTTGAATGCGGTCTCGTGCCGCAAGAGGCACTCCTGCCTGCGTTCTTTGAACGATAGGCTGGGAAGACAGGGTGTGCGTTCGACCCAGAAAAACTTCTTCAAATTCAGCTCGGGAACAGGAGGGTGTTTCTATGTCAGCACGCTTCGTCTGTCTTCTGTTGTTGAGTAGCGCAGTATTCGGTCAGCAGTCTTCTCAACCGTCACTCACCATCTATAACCAGGATTTTGCCGTCGTACGGCAAATCATGCCGCTTGATCTAAAAGCCGGCGTAAACCAGCTCAATGTCAATGACATTACCATGCATCTGGAGCCAGACTCCGTGGTGCTTCGCGACCCCAGCGGGAAACATTCTCTGCAAGTTCTCGAGCAGAATTATCGCGCGGATGCGGTCTCAGAGCCGATGCTGCTCTCCCTGTACGAGGGCCAGACCATCGATTTCAAAACGAGCGATGGCCGGATCATCAAAGGAAAGGTGATTCGCAGCGGGTATGTCACGCATAGTTATTTCGCGATGAGCCGCTATGGACAAAATTACTACCAGCAGCAGATGGCGGCTGGGTCGGAGCAGCCCGTCATCGAAGTGGACGGGCAGCTGCAATTCAATCTGCCCGGACAGCCGGTTTTTCCACGGCTCACCGATGACAGCATCCTGAAGCCGCGCCTCGAGTGGGTACTCTCGACCGACAAGGCGGGCAAGTTTCCCGCGGAATTTTCCTACGTCAGCGGTGGCATGAGCTGGGAAGCCGACTATAACGTGGTCGCGCCAGAAAAGGGCGACGTGGCCGACATCGTGGGCTGGGTCACGATCGACAATCAGAGCGGACGCACCTTTGAGAATGCGCGTATCAAGTTGATGGCGGGAGATGTCAGCAAGATCCAGCAGGGTGAAAGTAGGGCGATGCCGTTGAAAGCGCTGATGGCCGCGGACGCGGTGGCGGGCGCCCCTGCAGTTACCGAAAAAGCCTTCGACGAATATCACCTCTACACGCTCGAGCGCACCACGACCCTGCGCGATCGCGAGACAAAGCAGGTCGAGTTCATCCATGCGGCCAATGTGGCGAGCAAACAGATCTACCTTTACGACGGCGCAAAGATTGATCCGAACCGTTATTACGGTTGGAACTGGGAGAACATCCGCAACGATCATTCGTATGGGACCGAATCAAATCCCAAGGTTTGGGTGATGCGCGAGTTCGTGAACTCAGAATCCAATCATCTGGGAATGCCGCTGCCCAAAGGCCGGGTGCGATTCTATCGCCGCAATGACGATGGGCAGATCGAGTTCACGGGCGAGAACATGATCGACCACACGCCCAAAGACGAAACCGTGCGGATTTACACAGGGAATGCATTCGACATTACCGGCGAACGCAAGCGCACGAATTATACCGTCGAAAACAACAAGAACACCGCTACAGAGACCTTCGAGATTCGACTACGCAATCACAAGAAAGAACCCGTCGAAGTGCGTGTCGTCGAACATCTCTATCGCGGGCACAACTGGGACCTTACTTCGAAATCCGATGACTTCCGAAAGAAGGACAGCAACACGATTGAGTTCCCCATCTCGATTGCGCCGGACGAAGAGAAGGTCATCACCTATACCGCTCGCTACACTTGGTAAAGCCCCTGTTTCTCAGGTAAGTATCCTGCGCGCTCGGCGGTCAGACCTTATTACCGCCGAGTTCGCAGGGCGAGCCTTTCAACACCCTCATGCTGAGCGAAGTGGCCGCGACGCAGGAGCGGCTACGCAGTCGAAGGATTCCGACCCACAGACCTCGCCACTAAGCTCAATCACAACCGACCTTCCGGACTTGTGATACAAAATTCTGTGGCTTCCACGTACGTTCCAACAGTCCTTTTTCATTGCTCCAAACTAAATTCATATTGGAGGTGGCGGGTACTCCATGTTGAGGGCCTTCTTCGTCCATCTTTCTGAAAATCGTTCACTACGCAGTTTTTCTGAGCGCTCGTCGATCGGCCAGCGCGTTTCCAGCCGTTTCGTTGCGGGCACGGAAATCGCCGATGCCGTGCGCGTTACGCAGACCGTCAATCGATCCGGCATGAGCGTCAGCATCGACAACCTCGGGGAGAACGTTACTAACCCTGAGGAGGCGCAACACAGCGCCCAGCTTTATCAGCAGATCCTGGATGCCATCACCGCCAATCAATTGAATGCCAACATCAGTCTGAAACTCACGCACATGGGCCTCGACGTCGATGAAGCGATGGCCCGCGACCTCGTCAGCGGGCTCGTAGCGAAAGCGGCAGCTATGAATCCCCCGGGATTCGTGCGCGTGGATATGGAAGGCTCACCATACACGCAGCGCACTCTGGATTTTGTGCATGAGTTACATCGCCGCCCCGGGCACGCCAATTGCGTGGGTACGGTGATCCAGTCTTACTTGAAACGCTCCGAGGCGGATGTGCAAAAGCTGCTTTCCGAGCGCATCCGCATCCGGCTCTGCAAAGGCGCCTACAAAGAGCCCGCAAGCATTGCATTCGAGGAGAAAGCCGACGTCGACGCCAATTACGTAAAGCTGATGAAGATATTGATGAAAAGCGGCGTCTATCACGGGCTCGCCACCCACGACGAGAAGATCATTCGCGAGGCGCAGGCGTTTGCCACTCGTGAGAATATCGCGCGGGACGCATTCGAGTTCCAGATGCTCTACGGCATCCGGCGTGATTTGCAGCAGCAGTTGGTGCGCGATGGTTGGAGAATGCGCGTGTATGTGCCATTCGGGACGGAGTGGTATCCCTATTTCATGCGACGCCTCGGCGAGCGTCCGGCAAATGTGCTGTTCATCGCACGAAATATGTTACGGAGCTAAGGGATTCGAAACGTTGCCGAGAGCCTGCCGGGCGTAAGGTTAGGTGTTTCTGTAGTGCACGTGGGTGCCGGAAAAGGAATTTACCGCCAGCTTAATCGTTCCATACTATTCCTGGGGGCCGGCTTCTCCGCCTTCGGCTGGAGCGAGCGGCAGCTTGCTGGCGCCGCGAATCATTTCACGCTCCTGATCCGAAAACACTCCTTTAAACCGCGGAGAATCGATCACTCGATCGCGTTCATCCGGCGGCATGGCCCGCAAGTCGCGGACCGCCGTTGCCACCTGCCGCTGGCGGTCGGGAGGAAGCTGACGGTACTGCCCAAACAACTGGCGCGCCTGCGTCTTCTGCTCCGGCGTCAGGTGCTCCCACGTTTCCATCCGATTCAGCATGCGGAGTTGCTGTTGCGGCGGCAAATTGGAAAAGTGCTGCAAGCGTTGCCGGAGGATCTGCTGCCGCTCAGGAGGCAGGCGGCGGAACGCCGGATCGTTCTGCAGCGCTCGCTCCTGCTCCGCGGGTGAAAGATCTTTATACTGACGAAGCCAGTCTCCCGCGTGTCCTTGTTGCTGAGGCGCAGATTCAGCCGGACGCCCCACGTGCTGCTGTGGCGCTGAGGCATGTGGTTGCGGCGCGGGTGCCGTGTGCCGTTGCTGCCACGCTCCACTCAATCCCAGACAAGGACGGGGCAGGGATGTGACAATAGCCAATACCGCTACTGCTATCAATCCCGGGATGTGCCTCGTCCTACTCATACTGTTCTTTCATGCACATCATTCCATTGCGTGACCGCAATCCATTCATACAGAGATTGGGCCTTTATCAGGACGCCGTGCGACCAGATCATAACTCGCCCATCACGCAATTATTCAATCGCACTCAGTCTGCATTCTGCGTATTTGCCGGAACGTTCTTCTGTACATCCAGATCATCGAGCAGTTCGAAATCCTGGTACAGATCGTGATTCTTTTCCAGCGTCTGCAGATCGCTGACCGCGCTGCCAGGACCTGTATAAGCGATGGGACCCTGATCGGTATTTTTGTGCTGCTGATCCGCGACGAAGTACCAGCCGATGCCCACTCCCATCACCACGGTCAATGCAGCCGCCAGCACGGGCCGTCGGAACCAATGCATCCAGCCGGTGTGCGGTTTCGCCATCTCCTCGCGTAAGCGCGCCTGCAGGCGCACGTCAAAATACGGCGAGGGCTCCGGCACCTGCCATTCGTCCAGCAAACTCATGGTTGCGCGCATGCTTTTCAACTGCTCCGTGCATGCGCTGCAATTCGCCAGATGAGCGCTTTCGCCCGGCGTGATCTCGCCAAAACCCGCGGCCACTTCAGGCATCCGTTCTCGAAGTTCTTCGCATTTCATAACCACTTCCTCTTCAATCTCGCCACTGCCATGTCACTCAAGTCGTTTAGACAAATTCTTTCAACTGTTCCCGCAAGGTCTCATACGCCCGGAAGAGCAACGACTTCGTCGCCGACTCGCTCTTCTTCAATACTTCGGCAATCTGCTTGTAATCCATCTGCTGATACTTGTGCATGATCACCGCTATACGCTGCTGCTCGGGGAGCGCCTCAACTTTCTTCCGGATGGCCTGCATCCGTTCCCGCCGCACGATCATCTGTTCGGCGTTCATGGTGCCATCGGGCACCTCAATCGTCGACCCCGTCTCCTCGTCCGGTTCGTCGAGGCTTATCTGAACCTCGGGCCGCTCATGTCTCGTATCGCGCGCGTGGTTGACGGCCAGATTTGTCGCGATCCGGTAAAGCCACGTCGTAAACTTCGCGCTCGGCTCATAGGTCTCGCGCGAACGGTAGACTCGCAGAAAAACCTCCTGCGCCAGGTCTTCCGCCGCCGACGTATTCCGCGCCATGCGGTACATAAAGCTCACCATCGGCCGCCGGTACTTCTGCACCAGGTAATCGAAAGCAGATTGGTCACCAGCCTTGACCCGCAGCATGATGTCGGCATCGGTGCCGTCCTGCCCCGATCCTGCCGGAAACGCGGCAGAAACCGGGGGCGTGGAAGCAGCCATTAGCATGCCCCGATCTAGCGCAGCGGTGCTCACATCTGTTTCAACCCCGTCCGGGCTGGAAAGTTGCGCGTGGGTAGCGTCCATCGAGAGGTCGGAAGTGTCTGAGGATGATAGACTTGCAGGGCGAGAACCGGGCTTGGACTGCGGCGCCATGGACTGGAGAAGTCTGTGGAAGACAGGGTCCTTTCTTACCCTGCAGCGCCTAGCGTACCATGACCGCACCGGAAGCGGGTTCCTCTGGAACCGTCTGCCCCCTAACTCCTGGTCACACCGTTAGTTGTACACTCTTCACCCGATATTCAATCTTGGTCGGGCATCCTACATTCACCCGGACTTGACCCGCGCCGTTTCTTCGTTTTGAACGATAAGATTCCAGACCTGCTCCGCCAACTTGTCGATAGCGACGACATTACCGAAGTTCGCCAGCTTCGCAAGCAGCTCAACTCGCTCATCCGTGAACGGATTGAAGAACTCCGAAAGCGGGCCTCCGAACTGCGAGACCCGCCGCCCAGGGACGACGGAAAAAGCTGAACTCAGGTAGGGCCAAACGTTACCGTTAGGCGACTACACCAATTCCTGTATACGACAACTGCTCTCTCTTTGATTAGTCTCACAGCCGGCGAACCGCAAAATCGGAGAATTAGGGCGTCGCTCGCCGGAAATTTGTCATGAGAGAAAGCATTGCACGCTGGCCTCAAACTTGGCTCCA
>JASLEQ010000150.1 GCA_030151135.1 Candidatus Sulfotelmatobacter sp.
GAAGAAGGCTCTCGTTGCGAGATTTCGTTTGACGCTAAGACCTCGACCGTGGTCAAAAAGAAGAAGACTGTAGTCAGTGACTGACGAGGTCAAACGAGTTGCGCGCCAGAAAGAAGACTCTTCCCATCGATAACACTCTATCCGCATTCACGCCGAAAGAATTGCGCAAGCTGCGGAGCCTCAAAAATCCGTACGGCATCCAGAAGTTTATCGACGACATGCCGTATCACCTGGAAGATACGGCGTGGTCTCCGCGCAAAGTGCTGGCAGAGGAGTCGTCGCACTGCCTGGAGGGGGCGATTTTTGGCGCGGCTGCGCTTCGCGCCAACGGATATCCCCCGCTCATTCTTGATTTTGAGGCCGAGCATGATACCGATCACGTGATTGCCGTCTTCCAGGAACAAGGCTGCTGGGGCGCTGTGGCCAAGTCGAATTACACCAGCTGCCGCTGGCGCGAGCCCATCTACAGGAGTCTCCGCGAACTTGCACTCAGCTACTTCAATGCCTATTTCAATTTACGGCGTGAGCGTACGTTGCGGCGCTATTCCGTTCCCGTGAACCTGAAACGGTTCGATTCCCAGAGCTGGATGACGACTGACAAGCCGGTGTGGTTTATCGTCTATCACCTGTTCGACATCAAGCACTTCTCGCTGATGACCAGAGCACAGGAGAAACGCCTGCATCGCGTGGATGAACGGCTTTTTCAAGCCGAGTGCCTGGGGAAGGCCTATAAGACTCGCGATTAATCGGCCCCATTAAACTTTCTTTTCCTGGATGCCGATAAAGAGAGTGGACGCGACAGCCTTGATTTGTCCCTGCGGGAAACGCACCCTACAATCAGAACTGTGTGCGGCCGGACCGATCGTGGAGGACGCACATGGAAGTTGGCAATGGATTGGCAGAAATAACTCCCATATCCGCGGAAGCGCGGCGCCATCCTCGTTACAAATTCGACACCAAGATTCGGGTGTATCCGCGAAATTCCGTCGTCGTGCGCGGAGAAACCGTCGACCTCAGCGAGACCGGAATCTCGGCAATTCTGCGGGTCGAGGTCCCTTTGGGCGAGATTGTTCGCCTGGAGTTCTCCCTACCTCTGGGCGACGTGGAAGTTCATGCACTTGTCCGGCAACACAGTGCCTTCCGGTACGGATTTCAGTTCGTCGAAACCAGTTCTGCCCACGATTTAATCGGACGCACATGCCGCCAGCTTGCCGTCGAGCAAGCAGTTGCGAATCGTTAACTTCGCATTACAAGCAATCCAGCTGTAATTTCCACGGCTGGTCCCTCGTCTTTACATCTCAGGAACTCTTCATCTCTTCCAATCAGGTTAGGATTGCTTATGGGCTTACGCTTCTCCGTGATCGTTTTCCTCGCGCTCGCCTGCGTGGTGGTATCCGCACAGCAGCAGACGCCCACCGATCCCCCTGCACCGCCTTCTAATGGAAAGATCGCGTCCCTTGACAACACCGACAGCAGAAAAAATGATGCCTCCGCCCTGAACCTCACACCGGACGCACAGGGCAAGCTTTCGCAGCAACAGATGCAGGAGCTTTTCCGGGTTGTCGCGGAAAAAGATCTCGATAACCAGAAGCGCGAGCGCGACTATACCTACATCGAGCGCGACCTGCAGAACAATCTCGACGGAAAGGGTCAGGTCAAGTCGAAGGAAACCAAGACCTACGAAGTCCTCGACATTGATGGCGAGCAGGTACAGCGGCTCATCGCAAAGGACGACAAGCCGCTCGATGCTAAAGAGGCTGCAAAACAAGACGAAAAGATCCAGAAGATTATTGACAAGCGGAAAAACGAATCCGACGACGACCGCCGCAAACGCGAGCAGAAGGAAGAAAAGGAGCGGGAGGATGGACGCAAGTTCGTCCGCGAAATAGCCGACGCCTACAATTTCAAGCTCGTCGGAACCGAGCTGCTCGGTGGCCGTGAGGCTTGGGTCATCGATGGTGAGCCCCGGCCCGGCTTCGAACCGCACATGAAGGAATCGAAGTTTCTGTCGAAGTTTCACGGGCGCGTTTGGATCGATAAGAACGACTTGCAATTGTCGAAGCTCGACGTAGAGGCCCTGGATACCGTCTCGATCGGCTTGGTGATCGCTCGAATTCACAAGGGAACGCGTTTCATCCTGGAGCAAACCCGGGTGAACGATGAGGTCTGGCTGCCCAAGCAGGTCAACTACAAGGTCGACGCACGGGTCGCGCTGCTAAAGGGTTTCAATGTCGACGGCGAACAGGTTTTCCGCGATTACAAAAAATTCCGCACCTCCACGAAGATCGTCGGTATGGGCGAGGTTAAACAGCCTGCCACGGATTCCGCCAAGCCATAGGTCGTATCGCCCGGAAACGAATCGCTTGCGATAAATTTGCAAGCTTTTATAATGCGGTTTTCCGAATGCGCGCTTAAACGCTTCACCTGGCGCACATGGTCGAAAGCATTCATTCTGGATCTTCGCTGAGGTGCCTCGAATGTCCTCACTCACTCGTCGTGATCTGATCCGCTCCGGACTCGCTCTTTCCGCCTCCGGCCTGGTGATGGGCCCCGCAACCCGCGCCCACGCTTTGCTGGCAGGTCGCTCCTTCCCCGCTCCAGAAACGTCGCCGGCGGTCGCTCCGCGCGAGCGGCTGCTCTTCGATTTCGGTTGGAAATTCTTTCAGGGACATGGCTCAGATCCGCGCCGCGACCTGGGCTTTGGCATGGGGCAGGGCGATTTTGCCAAGAGCGGCCAGTTTGAATTTTCGACTGCCAAGTTCGATGATTCGAAGTGGCGCGATCTGGACCTGCCGCATGATTGGGCCGTCGAACTGCCCTTCGTGTGGGATGAAGAACAGCAGTCCCACGGATACAAGCCTCTGGGCCGGCGCTATCCCGAAACCAGCATTGGCTGGTACCGGCGAACGTTTGATTTGTCCGCAGACGACTCCGCCCGCCGGATCTCCATCGAGTTTGATGGCGCCTTTCGCAGCGCGCTGGTTTTTCTGAATGGCTACTTCATTGGCCGCAATGACAATGGCTATGCGCCTTTTTGTTTTGATCTCACCGATTTCGCAAACTTTGGCGGAAAGAACTATCTGATGGTTCGCATGGATGCCAGCTTCGGCGACGGCTGGTTTTACGAAGGGGCGGGTATTTATCGCCATGTATGGCTTACAAAAACGGATCCGTTGCATCTTGGCCGTTGGGAAAGCTTCGTGCGGCCGAGCGTAAAAGGCAACGCCGCAAGCCTGAACCTCAGTACTGTCGTAGAGAATCAGGCAACAGCGGTGGAGAATTGCCGGGTGCGATGGCAAATCGTCGATGCCGCCGGAAAAGTTGTCGCTTCGGCAGATTCTGCTCAGCAATCGGTGCACCCCGATAGCTCGGCAACTTTCACAACGACCGCGAACCTGGCGAATCCCGCGCTATGGTCACCGGAAGATCCGAGTCTCTACACTGCCATCGCGACTGTTGAATCTGCCGGCAAGGCGCGCGATGCGGAGCGCGTCACCTTCGGTGTCCGCGATATCAAATGGGATCCCGACAAAGGATTTTTCCTGAACGGCAAGCATGTTCTGATCAAAGGTACCTGCAATCATCAGGATCATGCCGGAATTGGGGCGGCGCTGCCCGATCGGATGCAAACCTATCGGCTCGCTGTTCTGAAAGACATGGGTGGAAATGCCGTGCGAACGTCGCACAACATGCCGACCCCCGAGTGGGTGGAGGCTTGCGATCGCATGGGAATGATGATGATGTGCGAGACGCGGCTGATGAGTTCGAATCCCGAAGGCATGGCGCAACTTGAAACCATGATCAAGCGCTACCGCAACTCCCCGTCCATCATCCTGTGGTCGATGGGCAACGAAGAGTGGATCATGATGCCACAGCCGCAAGGCGTACGCGTCATCGACGACATGATTGCGCGCAGCCACGAGCTTGATCCCACGCGCATGTGCACTGCCGCCGTGAATGCGTCGTTCCACACTCATTTTCCCGAACAGCTCGACGTCATGGGCTTTAACTACAATTTGAAAGAGCACGATCCCTGGCATAAGGCGCATCCGAACAAGCCAAGCGTTGGCTCAGAAACGGCCAGCACGGTTTCGACTCGCGGAATCTATATCACCGACAAGCAGCGCAATTGGGTCAGTGCCTACGACCTGAATCACACCAGTTGGTCGCAATTAGCGGAAGAATGGTGGAAGTTTTACGCTGCGCGCGAATGGCTTTCCGGAGGCTTCGCCTGGACCGGGTTCGACTATCGCGGCGAACCAACCCCTTATGGATGGCCATCGATCAACTCGCAATTCGGCATCGTCGATATGTGCGGATTTCCTAAAGACAACTTCTACTACTACAAGGCATGGTGGGGATCGGACCCGGTGCTGCATCTGTTTCCGCACTGGAATTGGCAGCAACGCGATGGTGAACCCATCTCTGTTTGGGTGCATTCGAATCTCGACTCCGTGGAATTGTTCCTGAATGGTAGAAGCCAGGGATCGCAGAACGTGCAGCCCCTCACCCACCTTGAGTGGAAGGTGAAATACGAGCCCGGAGTGCTGGAAGCGCGCGGCATGAAGGGTGGGAAAGTCGTTTTGACGGAGAAGCACGAAACCACCGGCGACCCGGTTTCGATTCGATTGACCCCAGATCGAACCGATATCAACGCCGATGGCGCGGACATCTGCCTTCTTCGCGCCGAGGTGCTCGACAAAGAAGGCCGCCCGATTCCGACATCGAGTATCATGCTCCACTTCAACGTGAGCGGCGAAGGCCGGTTCATCGGCGTCGGCAATGGCGATCCGAACTGCCAGGAATCGGACAAAGAGCCAAAACGCAGCTTGTTTAACGGGCTTGCGCAAGTGCTTGTGCAGTCCACTCGCACGCCCGGGACAATCACCGTGGAGGCCGTTACCGGCAATTATCCCCCGCCCTATCTGCCGGCCACCCGGGTGACTATCAACACCGGGAAAGTTGACCTGCGGCCCAGCGTGCCATAATCAGCGATTCGGTCCCTGCGCCGATCATTGGGGAAAACTATGTCTAAATCCCGCCGGGATTTTCTGACCCTTACATCACTCGGTGTATTGGGCGCGACGGCTATATCGCGGTTGCATGCGCAAAATCAAACCCAACTGCCGCCCGGAGCGCCCACCGCCTATGGAGCAGGCACAGCCTTCGGACCCGAAGTCACCGTCAACACCTTTGCGGAAGCGGAGAAGTTGGTTCAGTTTCCGCTGACTGAGCCGGAACGGGAGACGGCCGCCGCGAGCTGGAGAAAAACACTGGCCTCGGTTTACGAACGCCGCGTTGGCCCTCGAAAACTTCCTCTGGAAGACACGCTCGCTCCAGCCACACGCTGGAATCCGATGCTGCCGGGGCTTGAGCCAGTCGTCACGCAAGATCGTTTCGTCCGCAGCAATGCTGGGGACACTTCCCTTCCCAACAACGACGAGGACATTGCATTCGCGACCGTCGCAAAGCTCTCGCGCTGGGTTGAAAGCCGCCAACTCAGCTCCACGCGTTTGACCCATATCTACCTCGAACGACTGGAACGGTTCAATCCGAAATTGCGGTGCGCCATCACTATCACCCGTGATGTGGCGCTGCGCCAGGCAAAGCAAGCCGACGAGGAAATCGCGCAAGGCAAGTATCGCGGGCCGCTGCACGGAATCCCCTGGGGCGGAAAGGACCTCCTCGATACGGCGGGCATTCCGACGACGTACGGCGCCGAACCCTATCGAAATCGCATTCCGAAAGATGACGCAACAGTCGTGAAAAGGCTGCATGACGCGGGCGCGGTGCTGGTGGCCAAGCTAAGTCTCGGAGCCCTCGCATTGAACGATATCTGGTTTGGCGGCCAGACAATGAATCCCTGGCTTCCAGAAGAGGGCGCCTCCGGATCGAGCGCCGGACCCGGCGCCGCCACCGCGGCAGGGCTCGTCGGATTTTCCATTGGCAGCGAAACCGGGGGAAGCATCGTAAGTCCGTCCATGCGCTGCGGTGTGACCGGGCTCCGCCCTACCTATGGACGAGTGCCGCGCACCGGTGCGATGACTCTCTGCTGGTCGCTCGACAAGCTTGGGCCCATGACCCGTGGCGTAGAAGATGCGCTGCTCGTGCTGAAATCCATTTCAGGTCCCGATCCCGGTGATCTGGCCAGCGTTCCCAGCCATCTCGACTTCGATGCGAATGCCGGTATTGAGGGACTGCGCGTCGGTTACTTCCCTGCCTGGATGAACGAACGCCCGGCAACTGAGGTCGATCGTACCGCTCTGGAAACCGTGAAGAAGCTTGGCATGACTCCCGTCGAAGTCTCTCTTCCAAATTGGCCTTATGACTCGCTCAACTTGATTCTCTTTGCCGAAGGCGCAGCGGCCTTCGAGGAACTCACGTTGAGCGGAGGCTTGCGCGAACTCAAGGAGCAGGTTCCGGACGCTTGGCCGAATCTGTTCCGCCAGGCGCGGTTTCTTTCCGCGGTGGACTTCGTGCAAACCGATCGCATGCGCCGCAAAGTCGCAGAAGAAATGGCGCGTGTCTTTTCCCAAGTCGACCTGTTGCTTGTGCCTTCCCTGCGCGATGAAATGCTCGTCATCACGAACTTCACTGGCCATCCCTCGCTTACATTCCGCGCCGGATTCGTGGAAGTCACAAAGGCGCGCAGCGATTGGGCGCCGGATCCGGATCATCCCTTGCCTACATTCAATCCCCCGCGGCGCGTGCCACACGGAGTGACCCTCATCGGCCGCTTGTTCGATGAAGGGACGATCGGCCGCGTCGGCATCGCGATGGAGCAGGCATCGGATGTCACGGATCAGCGACCGCCCGGTTTCTAAATATCAACGATTTCCGGAGATTGGAAGATGCTCTTCGGCTGCTGATGGCTACTTGGAAGGCACAGAGTAGTGCGACGCGATCAATTGCCACTTGCCCGACTTTTTCATCCAAACGTCGGTGAAACGGTCGTGGTAGTCGTAAGCTTTTTGGCTGTCGACGCCTTTTTCGTGGTACGTACCGGTTACAACTGCGGTGTCGCCATGAAGTCGAATTCGCATTTCAGGAATCTCAGCGATCTCCACGCGAGTGCCGCTGCTGTTGCTGTAAGCGAGATACCCGGTTTTGCTGTACGTGCTGCCGTCTTCGAAGGTGATCACGAAGTCATCGTCTAATGCTGATGCGAAGAGTTGAACCTCGTGACGCTTGTAGCAGTCCAGGAGCTTGAGTTCAAGCGTTCTAATGCTGGCGGCATCAGACGGCTCCTGTGCCTGGGAACCACCCGGCACAATGGCCGCGCACACGACCACCACCATAAGAAGTAGGCGTTTCCCCATTCGAGCTATTCTTCACATCCGCCAGATGACTACAAGGTTCCTTTCGTCACTAGTCACTGTGCTAGGCTCTCGATTGGCGATGTTCGCCCTATGGTCCCACCAGATGCAGACCGTCCTTTTAACGCTTCCAGCCTCAATGGAGGCGGCCAAGCGACAATTCGGATCGGCACCGCGGGATGGTCGTATAAAGACTGGGAAGGCATTTTCTATCCTCCGGGAATGCAGCGGCGGAAGGTGCATCCACTGGAATACCTGGCGCGATTCTTCGACACCACCGAGATCAATACTTCCTTCTACGGTCCATTAAAGCCGGAACTGGCGAAGCTTTGGACCAGGAAGGTCGCCGCGGTCAATCCCAACTTTTTATTCACCGCCAAGTTATATCGGGCGTTTACGCACTCTCCCATGGCGGTCATGGAGCCGACTTCGGCGGCCACCATCCGTCCCACCGATGAAGATGAGATCCAGACGCGCGAAGGACTCGACGTTCTGGCAAATGATGGCAAACTCGGCGCGCTCCTAATCCAGTTTCCCATCTCATTCAAGAACACTCCGCTGAATCGTGAATACCTCGAACGGCTGCTACGGCAGTTCATCGAATATCCGCGAGTCGTGGAGGTGCGCGATTCGAGTTGGAATAATTCGGACACGCTGGCGGAGTTCGCGCGCCAGAACGTCTCATTCTGTAACATCGATCAACCGGTACTGGGGAAATCCCTTGCTCCGACCGAGCATGTAACCGCACCCATCGCCTATATTCGCCTGCACGGGCGCAACTACGACCAGTGGTTCGACGCCGACAACCGCAACGACCGCTACAACTATCTCTACAAAGAATCCGAACTCGTCGACTGGAAGGAACGTATCGAGAACGTGGCGCATAAGGCCCAGACAACCTATGTGATCACTAACAATCATTTCGAGAGCAAGGCGGGAGTCAACGCCATCGAACTGAAGTCGATGATCACCCGTACCCGCGTCGGCGCGCCGCCAACGCTGATTCAAAAATATCCGGAGTTGAGGAAGTTTGCTGACCCGGTGGAAGACGAAAGTGGAGCTTCGGGTCAGATGTCGCTGCTCGGGTGACACCATAACAGTTGTGTATGTACTTAAAGACAGTTTGGCACATACTTTCAAATCTGTAGCCGGTTTGGAAAGAATATGGAGTTACGTCGCACTCGCTTAGTTCTCACTCGATTTTCCGTAGCGCGGAAGCAAACGATCAGAAAATTACGGAGTTCGATCCACGCACTTGTTA
>JASLEQ010000234.1 GCA_030151135.1 Candidatus Sulfotelmatobacter sp.
AGGATGCGGGCTTTCGAGAATCTCATCTTTGAACCTTGAAAAAAGCTTTTCGCTGTTAGCTATTGGCTTTTAGCTAAACCACATGTTCCGCCATTCAGGCCTTCGACGGTTGGAAAGATCTGCAGCTAGTAGCTAATAGCCGTCTCTATTTCAACGTCTGCAGATACGCCATCAAGTTATGGACGTCATCATCGGTGTACTTGGGGAACTGCTCCACGTGAGCATCGGCGGGCGACTTGATATCCACCTTCACGGTGCTCAGAGGCCAGGACCGGTACGTACCGCTGCTGTCCTTGATACCGATGGTGAATTCATCATCGTACTCAACCGTCCCTTCAACCTTTTCTCCCGAAGGAAGCGTAACGGTGGCTGTGCTTTTGGCGCCCTTGGGATAGAGCATGCGCTCTTCGAGTTGCAGTCCCTGGTACCGTTTTGCAACTCCCGCCAGATCGCCGGTAGCGGAATGACACTTCGAGCATCCGCCCGCGCCTTCAAAGTACTGCTTGCCGGCTTGAACATTGCCGGTTTGCAGATCCTCCACCGCCACGCCGCGGCGCCCGCCTGGATGAGCCTTGGCAGCGGCTTCGCGGGAATGAATGAAGGCGATGATGTTGGTCAGTTGCGACTGGGAGAAATTGAAGCCCGGCATCTTGTTGTCGGGGCGGCCCTCGCGAATCACGGTGGCGATTCTCTCGCCGGTTTTGTCAGAGAGCACGAGCTTGGACTGCGTGAGGTCGGGGCCGGTCTCACCGCCCATGGCATCGCGGCCGTGGCAGAAAGCGCAGTTCTGATGGAAAAGCTGGGCGCCGGCTTCAACGCCTTCAGAGGGCGGTGTGGGTGTTGCCGTGGGCGACGCAGTCGCGGGGGCGCCCGTAGCGAGGAAGGTCAGTAGAGCCTTCAGTTCATCTCCCTGAATCTTGGGGAACGGCGGCATGGCCTTTCTGCCGGCATGGATCAGATCGGCGATTTGGGTCTGCGGCATGCGCTGCGTGACCCCGATGAGCGACGGGAACGACGGCGGATTGCCCTTCCGCTGCGGGCCATGGCACATCGCACAGTTCTTCGCGTAGATGGCCGCACCGGGATTTTGACCCGGGTGCGCATCCACTTTCGGAGCCGTCTCCGGTTGCGTGCCCGCATTCTGGGCCGCATGGGCCGGCGTGGAGTTGAAGTGCGTAACAAGGGAGACCGCGGCAAACGCAGCGGCGAAAAAGACAATTCGAATTTCTTTCACTGTTCGCAACCTTAGGTTTACTCAACTCGTACTATGGATTTCTTTCTACGTGCAGAGACAATGCCCGACGGTCCCGTTTCGCGCGGACTGTTTGCCTCATGGAGTTGTCAAAACTCGTACGTGGAGCCCGCCCTACCTGGGAATTACCTGTCAATGACTTTGAGTGGAGGAAACGGGCCTCGGGTGGCTTGCCGTGCTGCCCTCCGTCATGCACAATGCCCAGCGGATCGCTTCAAAGTACATTTTGCGAATATCGGGATCGTTCCAGGCTTCCTCGGTATGGCCGAGCGTGGAATAGAACACGCGCCCCTTGCCGTACATCTTGCTCCAGGCCACGGCAAAGTCGTGATCGGTGCGATGCACGCGGGGATTGTTGTAATCCAGGCGGCTAGGATCAAGACTCAGCAGCACGTTCACCTTGTCGCGCGACCACTCCTTGGGCTGGTAGATCTCGTCGTACTTGACGAACTCCTTGGGAAAATGGCGCACCGCGGGGAAATCCGGGGCCTCGTTAATGATGGGTGCATTGAATGTGAACCACGGATGCTCGTTAAACCATCCGCCAATCATTTCTCCGTACTCCGGCCATTTGTAATTGGTGTCGAGCGCGGCATGAACGCCCACAAAACCCTTGCCGTCATCGTGGATGAACGACAGCATGTCTTTCTTCTGGTCTTCGTCCATGTCCAGTTCGCCGGTGGTGCTGGTAAAGACGATCAGATCGAAATAGTTCAGGTTCTTGGTATTCCGGCCGAGATCCTTCTTCGTCAGCAGTTCGGTATCCGTACGCAGCATGGTGTCCCACAGGCCGCTCTCCTTGCCCATGGTGTAAATCGCATCCATGGCCGCGGACACGGAATCATGCTCGAAGCCTTTGGTCGCCCCAATCACAAGTACGTGTTTCAGGTGAACCTGTTTGGCATGCGGCTGGGGCGGGAGAAGAGGATTCTCGGCCGCCTGGGCGCTGGCGCGGTTGCAGTGAAAGGCGAGCAGAGTGCAAGCTACAATCAGAAAGTTTCGTGCCAGGCGCAAGGGGATTCCTCGTCAAAAGTGAAATGCTGTCCGCGAGAACCGCAAACAGGTTTGACTTCGCTCGAAGCTAAGTCATTGGTTTTGGTTCGAGTGGAAAAGTTCACTGCGCGTGCCATCAGGCCCGATTTCGCGCCGGGAGAAGTTTATCGGGCGGCCCCTCGAGGACGCAAACGATTGCGCAAATATTTCGGGGATGAGGGCGACGAAACCGTCAGAACCGCCCGATCTGGACGAGACCCGGCCCTCGATCATCATCGAGATCCATGCCCAGTTGCAGGCGAGCCGCTTCGGACATGCGGGATTGGGTCCACGGGGGGTCGAACACCACTTCGACCTTGACGTCGGAAACCTCAGGCAGGCGCCTGAGCTTGGCTTCCACGTCAGCCTTGAGTACGTTGCTCATGCCGCACCCGGGCGAAGTCATTGCCATGCGGACGGCGATCGATTTGCCCTGCTCGTTCGTGGTGATGGCGCAGGAGTAGATGAGGCCAAGATCGACAACATTCACCGGCAGTTCGGGGTCATAGACCGTCTTCAGGGCCTTCGAAACCATCTCTTCCGTCAGCGGCCCCTGTGTAGGCTGCACGCCGGATTTCGGCGGAGCGAGCCCCAGAGCATCGGCATCGATGCCGTCGATGCGGAACATGGCGTGGATTTCATTGGAAACAGTGAAGGCGCCGCCACGGGTCTGCATGATCCGCACAGGAGTTCCGGCGAGAAGCGTCTGACGCTGGCCGCTGGGGACGGCGATCGCTTCCACGTCTCGCCTGAGTTCAATTTGGTCGGCTGCAAAATTGGGCATGAGTGGCTACTCGGTGCTCACCTTCTGCTGTTCGCCGTGCAGAGCGGCTTCGAGTGTGTGCCAGGCCAGCGTCGCGCATTTCACGCGCGCCGGGAACTCAGACACGCCGGCGAAGACTTTTAGCTTGCCCATATCGGCAGCCTCATCCTCGTTCTTCTGCCCCGTCACCATGCCATGGAAGCTCTTGAACATGTTCTCGGCTTCCGGCAGGGTCTTTCCCTTTAGGGCCTGAGTCATCATCGACGCTGACGCTTTCGATATCGCGCACCCGTTGCCCTGGAACGAAATGTCCTTGATCACGCCGTCCTGCTTGTTGATAAAGACCGTGCAGCGGTCCCCACAAAGAGGGTTGTGGCCCTCGGCCTTGGCCGCCGGCGCAGGCTGCTCGCGATAATTACGCGGAGCCTTGGCGTGCTCGAGAATCACTTCCTGGTAAAGATCGCGCAGTTCAGCCATCAGCCCAGCATCTCCTTCACCCGTTCGATGCCACTGATCAGGGCATCGATCTCTTCTTTCGTGTTGTAGGCAGCGAGGGAAGCGCGCACGGTTGCGGGAATGCAGAAGAAGTCCATCACCGGTTGCGCACAGTGATGCCCGGTGCGCACGGCGATGCCCTCCTGGTCGAGAATCGTGCCGATATCATGGGGATGAATGTTTTCGAGCACGAACGAAAGCACGCTCGCCTTCCGATCCGCGGTACCGATCAGGCGGACGCCCGGCGTTTCCTCCAGCCGCTCCGTGCCGTACAGCAACAACTCGTGCTCATGCGCACCGATGGCGTCGACCCCGATGTCTTCCATGTACGCGATCGCTGCTCCCATGCCAATGACGCCGGCGATATCCGGCGTGCCCGCTTCAAATTTGTGCGGAACCTTGTTGTAGGTCGTCTTCTCGAAGGTGACGGAACTGATCATATCTCCGCCGCCCTGGTAAGGAGGCATGGTTTCCAGAAGTTCCGACTTGC
>JASLEQ010000281.1 GCA_030151135.1 Candidatus Sulfotelmatobacter sp.
GAGACGTACAGGTGGGTCTTCTGCTGCGCCTGCTCTTCAGTTGCCTGATTGATTCGGACAGAACGGACACGGCGAATTCAGGTTCTCGAAGCGCTCTTCGGCTCGGGAACGCGCGCCGTACGCAGGCTTCATGCCATGGCCCGCGCTGTCATTATCAAGTGAGCCATCGTTGTCGTCGTCGCCAGGCTCTTCTCCAAAGACGCACGGTGTGACGTAGCCCTGACAGTCCCGCGTGCCCAGGAAAATATCTTGGCGACCGATTACGGCCTCACTTCCCATAGCTTCGACTACCCGGATGAAACGGGCGCGGGCCGGCTTGGAGCCAATTTCTGGCGGCCAAAACTCGTCAACCGCGTGCTGACATTTCTTCGGCAGGATGACATGAGCCAGATCGTGAAAAAGGCTATCCGAGCCATGGAGCCTCGGGCCTTCGGGAACGAACGTGTGCGCTCCGTGGCGGCTGAAGCAACAGAACTGGCCGCCGCGACCGGACGCTCGATCAGGAGGCGCCATTGTGAGTTGAATTCAAAGCTGGTTGACACCTATGATGCTTGTCCTCAGGCGGCCGCAATTAGCACAGAATGCGCGGTCCCCTATCAGCACTGTACCGCAGACCAGTTACATATGCAGTTGTATTCGGATAGGAGCTTTCACCACGCTCCTCTCGTGGAAGAGCGGGACACATCACTGTTTGTCTGAGAAGATTCAGCAGCACGAGGCGGAAAGTTCCCCGCCCCCAATCCACTGACCGAACAATTGGAATACTGCGCGAAGGGGAGTGAACATTTCGGTGGTAAATCTGACAAATATGACCGGTACGTCAGACAGTTGAAGTTATGGTCGGAGTCTCCCTACGGCGATCCGAAAATTGCAGGTGTTCTCAAGTACATCGTGAATGGAACGATCCTTGATGATTTACTGAATCGGAAAATTGCTGGCATTTTCCGTTGGTGCAGGCATCTATATCTCAGGGAGTCATGACCTCTTGTCGCCAGTTCGCGTATATGCCAGACGGACGACCACCCTGTCAGTGATACGGAGCGCCGCAGAGTCCGCCGGATTCGAAGTCCACGGTTTCGCTCCCACTTCACGGGCGGCTCGTCCCCTCAATGAAGCTGGTATCGAAGCAGGAACGCTACAGGGATTCCTCAGTAAGGCGCAAGCGCTTGCCACATCGGATCAGAAGCGCTTTTACTTCATCGACGAATCGACCCTCGCCAGCACCAATCAGGTTCGTGATTTCCTGTCCCGGTTGGGTCCAAGCGATCGAGTTCTGCTCATCGGGGACATCCGCCAGCACCAGGGAGTGGAGGCGGGACGCCCATTTTAACAATTGCAGAATGCCGGGATGCGAACTGCCAAACTTGATGAAATCGTTCGGCAGAGAGATCCAGAGCTCAAATCCGCGGTTGAGATGTTGGCCAGGGGCGAGGTGTCGAAAGCGTTGGGAGTATTAGAGGAACAGGGTCGAATCGCTGAGATCCCGGACAAGGAAGCACGAATTCGCGAGATCACAACGAAGTATGTCGAATCTCCCGAGCGGACGCTAATCGTGTCGCCGGACAATGCATCGCGCCGGGAGATCAATCTTGCATCCGAGATGAATTAAAGGCTCATGGGAAAGTTGTGCCCGATGATCAAAGTTTCCGTATCCTCGTGCAAAGGCAGAACATGACCGGCGCCGAACGGGCGTGGGTAGCCCACTACGAAATCAATGAGGAAGTCCGCTATTCGCGGGGCAGTAAGGCAGCGGGTATTGAAGCGGGGACTTACGTCGTGAACCAGCCTGAGAATCCACTCACGGAAGACCGCGGCTCGGGTGATTACGTGACGTATGATCCACGGCGGCTGGCAGGCGTCAGCGCCTACCGGGAGGTGACCCATGATTTCTCTGTCAAGGACAGGATTCACTTCTCGGCACCGGATGAGACAATCGCGTTGCCGTTCGTGATCTGGCCTCAATTGAGGTCATCTCCTCGGAAGAGCGCATTTCCGCCAGGTTCGAAAATGGGCGGCAAATCGCGTTCAATGCGTTAGAACATCGTCACTTTGACCACGGCTATGCCGTCACGAGTCACAGCGCTCAAGGCTCCCGCGGAGAGAGTGTTGGTCAACGCCGACACAAGCGTGCATCCTGACCTGCTGAATTCCAGATTCGGATACGTGTCAGTGTCTCGCGCCAGCCACGAGGCGCAAATCTTCACGGACAATGTGAACCGGTTCGGGCAACAGCTTTCATTTGAGGTAAGCAAGACTTCAGCCCTGGATCATGGCCACTCACTCTCGTTCGGGAATGAAATCTCAATGGGACTCTAGTTCCGCCTCGCCGCCGTTCTGCGCGAGAATGATGAGATTATGCGTCTCCTGTCTCGCCAGATCCTCACGTTCCTTGTCCTTGTGTTCGCATTCAGCTGCGTTCCGCACGCTGTGATGAAACACACCGGCCATATTGGCGCGGGAAACGGTCTGACCGTGCGCCTGGTGATGTGGTGTCCGGCCCTCGCCGCGTTCGTCACATGCGTCATCCATCGAATCGACCTGTCCTCGCTCGGCTGGAGTGGGCGCCCCGTGCAATACGAGTAGCTTGCATACCTGCTCCCACTCGCTTATGCAACTCCGGTATACATCGCGTGCTGGATGGCAATTCCCGACTCTTTCGGGTTCCGCGCCTTCGCGCAAAAGATGGCCGGATCGTATGGGTTGGCGCAATGGCCTGTGCTCGGTACACTTTGCCTGGGCATTCCCGTCCTGGCACATTGAGGGTTACCGCGAGCCTCTCTACGGCTCTGGGCGAAGAGATCGGCTGGCGTGGCTTCCTGTTGCCTCGGCTCAATGATCGTTTCGGTTGGTTTCTCGGCTGTCTGCTTAGCGGCGTGATTTGGGCCGTATGGCACTATCGGTGCTCCTCTTTGCGGACTACAACGCCGGCACTAATAAGGTGTTCGCGCTTAGCTGTTTCACGCTGATGGTCATCGGAAACGCGTTTCTGATGGGCTGGCTTCGGCTGAAATCAGGTAGCCTGTGACCCTGCGCCATGCTACACGCCAGTCACAATCTGCTTATACAGGCGATCTTCGACGGTATCACCGCTCCCGCGGGGCGCGCCCTTTACATCACTACGGAGTTCGGGATAGGGATGGTGATCACTACTGCTGTGGTCGCAGCATTCCTCTGGACTAAACGCCAAGGACTGCATTTAGGGGTTCACGGCCAACGCGAGGTTTTTGTGCAAGTTTGAATGCTTGTCTGATCTGCATCAAAGCGTCTCTGACTTGCGCAATACCCAGGTGGTCATACATCGGCTTCCCTGCACAATGGTTGTCTTGAGCGGATCGACCAGTTCCGCGTTGAGGTCGCGTGTGAGGGCCAGCAGCATTTCCTCGTCGACGAGGAACCACTCAGAGCCACCGACGCGGAATACGCCAGCGCGGATCTGCTCAAACTCCATTCCAATGCGCGACGCCACGCGGCAGAACAACATTCCACCGGGACGAAGAACGCGCCAAAGCTCGTTGAACATGGCATCGAAGTGCTCGCGGTTTCGGGCAAAGTGCAGAACCGCACTCGCGATCACTAAGTCGGCGATCGCATCGGGAAAGGGCATTTGCTCGACGGGAGCGATGCGGAAGTTTTCCGCCGGGGATGGATTACCGAAAGAACCCGCGAGCCTGCGCACGTGCTCCACGGCGTTGCTATTTGAATCGACGGCGAACACTTCGCAACCTTCGCGTAGCAGGTAGATAAGATTCCGCCCCATCCCACAACCGGCATCGAGCACGTGCATGGCTCGCGTGATATTTCCGCGCAGAATCTGATCGAAAAGGTAGATATCGATCCGTCCGAATTGTTCTTGAAGCGTCACCATCCGAAGCTCCTTTGCCAGCGAAAATGTCGAAGTGTCAATGCTTCTGAGAGGCGCCATTCTGAAGTATCGTCTGGCTTCAGAAGTAAAGGACCGCGTCCATTCGTGTCGTTTGCTCTGAAACAACGATGCTACAAGAAAGGCTGGATGCAGTGATTCCGGGAGAGCGAACGCCAGCTGGGAAATCTACACAATCTGTATCCTAAGGCTGCTCAGTCTGCAGATTCGCATCGGGGACAAGCACCACATCGCATGAGTTACCCATAGAGCAACTCACGACCGCGCTGCGCAGTAGGTGGGCCTTCGATGCGGGAGGAAGCAGTTCCGAGAACTTCATCGCCATTAATGGCGGCTTGATGCTGGCTGAGAGCTTCTGCTCGCCTGACATCTGCTGTGCCTCTATGACTCCGCTGGTGCTGACCTCGAGCCGGAATGTTCCCCAGCCGCTAGCGCCCGCCGGACGCTTAATCTTGTACGTTCGTAAGTTTTGCAGTTCTTCCGCACCCTTCGACGCGGCAAGCACGCTGAACGAATTGCTGGCTGAGCCAGCGTGAGTGCGAGCAACTCCGGCATTGATCTCTTCTACTACGTTAGCGGGCGTGTTTTTATTCACCGCAAGCCTGGCAAACCGGAAGCCCGATGCAGCCTCTTCCTTTCTGCCCAGCTTCTCATACGTCTGGCCAAGATGGCAGCCTACCTCCGCAAGCAGAGATGCACGCCAGGCCGGTGACAGCCAGGCCATTGCGTCGTCATATTTCTCTTCCTGAAAGAGGATCCAGCCAAGAGTATCCCAGGACGCAATGAGCAGGTAGGCCGCAGAAAACGCTCCCTGGTTTACCTGGTCGGTCGTAATCCCCGCGGAGCGCTCTTCAAGCTTGGCAATCGCCTTGCGGGCGGCGTCTTCGGCAACAACCAGATCACGCCCCGCCTCGCTAAGCGTATAAGCCGCGGAGTTCAGGATCTCAGGGTCATCTACTCCATCAAGCGCGCTTTTGGCAGCTGCGCTCGCTTCGTCGTATCGATGCAGCCGCACCAGCGTCGTGGCAACTTGCAGGCGGAGCTGGCGATCGTCGGGACTTTGTTGGGCCGCGGTCTCGTACGTTTTGAGGGCTCCCTGGTAGTCCTTGTCCTGCATTTGGAAATTGCCCAGGTACATTGCCATTTGTGCGTCATCAGGATGCGACTGAACGAAATTCAGCAGCAGTTTTCGTGCCGCGTCGCGCTGGTTATCGCGGGTCAGGAGATCCGCAAGATGGCCTACCGTCATCTTGTTGTCAGGGCTGACTTCGACTTCCTTGCGATAGTCCTCAATAGCGGCATGGTTGTCGCGATCGCCCGCTTCGGCAACGTATCCGTAGCTCGCCCACAGGCCTGGCTGCTTAGGATTCTTGGCTTTGACCGCGTCCAGTATCTCCCGAGCGCTCGCCCAGTCATATGCGCGCAGCTTGTCGGACAACTCCGACATCAGCTCCAGAGGAGACTTGTCGGCCAGCGAGCCTGATCCGGCTTTGCCGGCGTCTCCAGAGGGCTCTGCCGATACAATCGCGACCAGGTCCTTTTTGCTTTCAGACTCCGGTTGCGCTTTGCTTGGACCAGCAGCCTCAGAACTGACGACTGTGATCGGTTTTGAGAGCGGCAGCAATTGGATCCAGGGTTCGCCGTTCAGGCTGATGTCCTTCGTGAAAGCCTGGTAAGCCTTCCAGTCTCCCTTATCCACCTTCTTCTTCAGCACCACGATGGTGCGTTGGGCTACGATCTCTCCGTTATCAAAATGATAGGTTTTATCGAAGGTCGCAAATGGCGTTTTCACGTGGATCGGATCGGGCAGATTCGTACGATAGCCTTCCGGCAATTTGACGCGCGAGATGGCGGTCAGCGTGCGCGGCGCACCCAAATCTATGTCTTCGTTGGGCGCGGTATCCTTACTGTCTAAAGTGGTAAATTCCAGAGCCGGAAACAGCGGCACGATGCGCATCGAGTCCCAATCTCCGAAGGGATGGCGGGAATAGTCATAGGACATGATCATTGGCTGAGAGGTATCGTCGGCATTGCGAAATTCGGTATTGCTCGGGGTTCCACCAAAGCCCGATGCGGAAGAGATGTACTGTGCAGCTTGGTCGCGCTCGGCT
>JASLEQ010000292.1 GCA_030151135.1 Candidatus Sulfotelmatobacter sp.
CTCAGGTATCCGCAATCGCATGAATACGTGGGAGTTATAGCACTGACGAAAAAGTTTTGCACAATTTGTTGTGCGTTGGTTAACGCATCTGGTTCCAGAGAAAGGCCGGTTTGGGGCGAAATCGCGCGCTTAGGCTTGCACGGAGCTTAAGACTCCCTTGGCTTGAAGCTTCCCGCGATGTCAGAGGGGCAACTGGAAATGACTAAACGCTCTGCGGTCCACGTTTCTTATGCTGCTGGCACTTGGTCATAATCGCGGAGCGCAGGCGGCTGCGAAGATCTTCAGGCAATTCGTAGAGTTGTGAATCGCGGTAGATCTCGATGGTCTTCTTGGTGGTATCGCAGACAACGTAGCAGTTGTGGCACCAGGAGAGATGATTTTCCAACTCGACTTTGGTCTTCTCGTCGAGAACGCCGTCCAAGTAGCTGGTCAGCTCGCTAAGGAATTCAGAACATTTCACAGGTTGCCATCTCCGCTTGCGACATCATTGTCTTTAACTTCTCCACCTTTCAAATCTTTTCCCGGCTCCCGCCGCTGGAAGTAGCGGGAGAGCCTCTCGCGTAGCTGCAGGCGGGCCCGCAACAGGCGGGACTTCACCGCAGGAACGCTTAACTCAAGCGCTGCCGCCGTTTCCTCGGTGGAGAGACCTTCCACGTCTCTCAGCACGAACACCGTCCGAAATCCTGGCGGAAGCCCCTGAATGGTCTTACTCAAAATCTCGCGTAATTCCGCCTGCGTGTACTGCTGCTCCGGATTCGGACTCCAGTCCGCGATCTCGCGAGGAAGGGAATCGTCTTCCGTTTTAATGTCTTCGTCGAGTGATACCGTTCGTTCGGGCTTGCGTCGCCGCAACTTCATCAACGCTTCGTTGACGGCGATCCGAACAAGCCACGTATAAAACTTGGACTGCTCCTGAAATTGCGCCAGGTTTCCGTACGCTTTCAGGAACGCTTCCTGCACCACGTCTTCCGCGTCTTCGCGGTTCTGCGTGATGTGCTGCGCGATTCTGAAAACGTTGCGGTCGTAACGGCGAACCAGCTCTTCGAAAGCCGAGTCGTCGCCCCGCTTAGCCGCCTGCACAAGCGCCAATTCGTCGCTAACAGGCCCTGCTACTTTGTTTTGGATGGCTCCCATGATTCAGGCGATTCAGTATTTTGAGGCTAAATTCCTCGTTCGGAGGTAACTCTTATTCTATCCGGTGGAGGGGGAATCTGGCGAATCGGACTCGGCCTACAGAAGCTGGCCCTGTGTGCAAAGCGGCGCGCGCGTGTGAGCGATTCCACTCGCCGCCATCTCGAATCCGTAGACTTCGTGCGTGTCGCGGGAGGCTCCAAAGGAGGAATGAGATCGGGGCCCCGTTCAGCTGGGCCGTTTCGAAATCGATGTACCTGGCCCTAACGCGTGATGAGGAATCCGTGTGACGTGGTCGAGACAACGCCTGGTAGTAGCCGGTTATCTTCGTACATCGTTCATGCTGAACGGTGCGACGAAATTTACGGAACTCTGGAAACGAAAGAGCTGAAGGTCCGGTCGGGCAGCCGAACTGTCTCTCCCCTGCGGAGAGTGGGGGCACGGGTGTCAAGATGAACAATCCTGCCAGCCAGATCGGTCCGATGATCTGCAAGCGCTTGCTATAGAATCGGAATTTCAACGCGGTACCCCGGCAGAACAGGGTACTTCGGTACCCTGCTCGGGGCGTGAAAGTACCCCTATAATTTGAAGTTAGGGCAGTGTCGGTTGGGCGGATGGCGGCTTGGCTCGCGAGGCCCTCAGGTGTGCGCATCATAATGGTCTTCTGAGAAATGTCGAAGGATCTCCAGCAAATCGTTGAGCGAGCGGTCGCGCAGGTCCTCGACCGCCAGTTGCCAAAATTACAAGCGGAGTTGGTGGAACGCGTTCTGGCGGAATTGCCGGAAGGTTCCGGCGCGGACGCTTCGGGTGCATCGGGAGGCGGATCGTCGGACGGATTGGTGCAGGCGATCTCGAGCGTTCACGCCGGCACAACGCAAAAAGAAATTCTGAAAGCATTGCTGGATGCGGGCACTTCCTGCGCGTCGCGCGTGGCGCTTTTCGTCGTGAAAGCCGGATCGGCCAGCGGATGGCAAGCGCGTGGGTTCAGCGAAGACGAGGCGATCAAAGATTTCCCGCTCGACATGAGCGCAGGTCCGGCAGCGCACGCGTATCAGAATCGCACAGTCGCTCCGGCGAACATTGCGGAGATGGATCGGCGGTTTGTGAAACAGTTTGGCGGACCGCAGAACGAGCAGATTCTAATCCTGCCGCTGGTGTTGAAAGACAAGGTTGCAGCTTTGCTCTACGCCGACGGTGGGGCGGAGAATCGGCTGGATGCTTCCTCCCTGGAAGTTCTGGTGATGTCGACCAGCGCGTGGCTTGAAGTGGTATCGCTGCGGAAGCAGGCGGCGCAGAAAGAGATGGATAGCGCTCCAGCGATGGAGCGGCCTTTACCTCCTTCTCCTTCTCCGGCGCCCGTGCAGACGGTGAGCGCGTTCAGCGATCCATTTGCGTCGCACGCGCCGAAGCATATTGCTCCCAAGTCCGCGCCGGAGCCTGAACCCGAGCCCGCGGCCGAGGTCGTGGAAGTGGCGTCCAGCGCATCCGCGGCGAGTGCAGCGGCGGCTCCGGCGGCCGATCCTTTTGCCGGTATGTCTGCGGAAGATGCCGACACGCACCGCAAGGCGCAGCGATTTGCAAGATTGCTCGTGGATGAAATCAAGCTTTACAACCAGGCGAAGGTGAACGACGGGCGCCGACACAAAGATTTGTACGATCGTCTGAAAGAAGATATCGACAAGAGTCGCTCGACGTACCAGAAACGATACGGCAGCACCGCAGCAGCAAGCGGCGATTACTTTCAGAAAGAAGTTGTGCGCAGCCTGGCCGAAGACGACTTGTCGGTTATGGGTGCGAATTTCAAGAAGTAGGATAGCCTTGGGCTTTTTAGCTTTCGGCTTTTAGCTAAGGGCTCAGAGCAGAGCTTTAAACAGGTTCTGGCGCTTCTCCGCGCATCAAAGTAGACAGTGGTTCAAATGGGTCTCAAGTGGTGGTGGACGCTCGCTCTGGCTGGCGCATGCGCGTTCGCGAGCAGTACGCACGTTCCGGCATATCCGCAACAATCAACCAATCCGGCGGCCGCCGATTCTCCCGATAAGGAATCTCCGAAGGCAACGAAGACGCCTGCGCCCAAGACGGAGCCGGACCAATCCGGGGGCAAGAAGCCGCTGAAAAAGAAATCGGCGACTGCGGGGAAGAAGGCGGCGACATCGAAGACGGCCGCTGCCCGACGACGCAGACGTCCAATCTCTCCGCGGGTACGGCGGATTCGCCAGGCATTTACTGCCTCGACGACGTTGCGTCCGATGGCGCAGCAGTTGATTTCTGATCGAACTCCCGCGGCCTATGCCGGAGTCGAAGCCTACGCCCGGTCGCACTCAAAAGAGGATGCAGGAGCGCTGGCCTGGCTCGTGGTCGGATATGCGCACTTCATCGATCACGATTACGCCAAAGCCATCGAGCCATTGAGCCGCGCCAAGCCCATGGCAGGCGATCTGGGTGATTACATTTCGTACTACCTGGGAACTTGCTATCTGCAGACGGGGCACCAGGCGGAGGGTTTGGCAGCGCTGTCGAACTTCGAGACGAACTATCCGGACTCGTTGCTGATTCGCGATGCGCATGTAAGTTATGCCAACGCATTGCTCAGCGAAGGGCGCGCCTCGGAAGCGGCAGAGATCCTTGAAAAAGATCGCGTTCCACCACGTTCCGACATCGAGCTAGCACTGGGCAAGGCCTACGCTGCACTGAAGGATCAGGCCCGGGCGTCCGAAGCGCTCAATGGCATTTATTACAAAATGCCGACTTCTGCGGACGCGGATGCGGCATTCGCCGAACTGAAGAAACTTTCAATCGCTTCCCAGCCGAATGCTGGACTGTTGAAAGTTCGCGCAGATCTGCTGATGAAGGCTCATCGCTATGCTGACGCAGTCGATGCCTATCGCGAATACTCGATTCATTGCTCGGCTGCGGAGCGGCCTTCGGCGGAATTGAATCTGGCGGACGCACTGCACCATGGTGGGCGCAACCGCGAAGCGAAAACGGAATTGGCAGCACTGTCGGGTTTGACTCCCGATCAGAATGCGCAGCGGCTCTACATTCTGGGCGAAGTCGCCTGGGCGATGGATGACAACAACGAGTTTTATCGCACGGTGGACGAATTGCGGACCACGGCGCCAACCAGTTCCTGGCTGGAGTCGGCATTGCTGTCGGTGGGCAACCTGCATCTGGTGCATCACGAATACGATGAGGCGCTCGATGCATACCGCGAACTGCAGCTGCGCTTTCCGAAAGGATCGAAAGCTTCGTACGCCCACTGGAAGACCGCGTGGCTTACGTTGCGGCAAGGGCGCAACGACGAAGCGAAGAAGCTGCTGGAGGAGCAGGTTGCAGCGTATCCGAATGGAAACGAGACGTCTTCGGCGCTGTACTGGCGCGCGCGGCTGGCAGAGGAAGATAACCAGCCGGTGATGGCGCACGCGTTCTATCAGAAGCTCTCGGATCGCTACCGCAATTACTATTACGCCGAGCTTGGGCGGCAGCGCATGAAGAAGCTTCCGGCAGTGGCCGATCCTCCGGGACAGTTTCCCCTGCTTGATCACATTCCGCCGCTCGAGCATGGCGACAAGGTCACGCTGGCCGAGGCTCCGCCGGATGATCTGCATTATCAAAAGGCAAAACTGCTCGGAAATGGCGGGCTGGTTGATCTCGCGGTGCGGGAACTCGATAAGGCCGCCAGCGATGATGATGACAAGAGCTGGGAACCGGCGGAAGCCGCGCAGCTTTACATAGACACAGGACACTACGATCGCGCGATCGAAGTCATGAAGCGTTCGGTGCCGAGCTATTTTGCAGTCGATATCCCGACGCTGCCGCGCGAATATTGGGAGGCACTGTTTCCGCGGCCGTACTGGAACGATCTGAAAAAGTTTTCAATTGCGAACGGGCTTGATCCGTACCTGGTGGCGTCGCTGATTCGGCAGGAGTCGGAATTCAATCCCATCGCCGTATCGCGCGCGAACGCAGTCGGCTTGATGCAGTTGCTGCCGCGCACCGGGAAGCTTGTGGCGCACCAGGTGTCACTGAAGCGCTACAACCCGAGCCAGCTTTATACCCCGGGCGTGAACCTGGAACTGGGAACGCGTTATTTTCGTGGCATGGTCGATCAGTTCGGCGGATCGTTTGAGCAAGCGCTTGCGGCCTACAATGCCGGATCAGACCGCGTGGTTGAGTGGATGGGACAGGGAAAATACCGCGACGCGGCGGAGTTCGTCGAGTCGATCCCGTTCACCGAGACTCGTGAGTACGTGCAGGCCATCCTGCGGAACGCCAGCGTGTATAGGCAGCTTTATGGAACCCCGTAAGCTCTGATTGGATTCGGCGATTTCCGGCTTCTTCTCCGCGTTGCGCGCGCGGATCTCCCGCTCTATTTGTTCTGGTTGATTCCGAAGCCCCGATCGATGGCGTCGAGCAGCGCGTTGTCCGGATCGTGCGAGTACTGCCAGAACATGATTCCGCCGAGGTGATGGGCGCGTACGTACCTGGCGCGAGCGAGTTCAGCCTGGGCATCGTTGTAGGTGACAAAGGTCTTGGTCTCTCGATTGTAGAGATAGGGCGTCTGGGAGACTGGATCCCAATAGCGGATGAATCCTTGCGCGTTGACCAGTGGCGCAATATCGGAATACGCAATCTCATCCTGCGGGACCGCCGTCGGCGGGATGGGCTGAAACAAGCCGTTGTTCGTGGAATCTACTCCCAACCATTTGCGGCCGTAGAATGGAATGCCAATGACGATCTTGCCTGCGGGCACGCCCGCCGCCAGGTACATCTTGACGGCGTTGTCGATCGAGATTGCCTTCGGGTCGGCGGGACTGGTGTATAGGGGCGAGTCGTGGCCGGTATTCTTTTCGACCGGGTTATACCAGTCGTAGCACATCATGTTCACGCTATCGAGGTACTTCGAAGCCTCGCCCATGTCGGTGTGTTCGAGCCAGACGGTGGTTGCGCCAGTGGCGGACGAAGTGATGAGGTGGCGGCCGAGGCGTGCTCCTTCTGTGTCGAGGCGTTCGCGCAATTCTTTCAGCAGCAGCGTGTAGGTCTGCTTATCTTCCGGACGGACCGTGGTGCTGGCGTGCGTGTAGCCGGGATATTCCCAATCGATGTCAATGCCATCGAGGTTGTAGCGCTCGATCACATTGACGGCGGAATCGATGAAGCGGCTTCGGCCTTCGGGCGTGATGGCCATGTCGGAGAAGCCCGCGGATCCATCTCCGCCGCCACCGACGGAGACAACGACCTCCAACCTTGGATTCAACTTTTTTAGGCCAACGAGGGTCGCCAGATTCGCGGCATCGTTCGCAGTCCTGGCAGCGGCAAGTCCGTCCTGAAGACCGAAGAAGGCGTAGTTGATTCGGGTCATCTTTTTTGCGGCAATAGTGCTGCCGTCAAGCGGTCGTCCACGACCGGCGAAGATGTACCCGATGACCGCCGGGTGGTGCGTTTTCTTTCGTGCCAAGGCATTCTGCGGAAGAAAGCTGATGAAAAGCGCGGCTACGACGACGGCGTGCTTCATACGCGCCATTTTAAACTCGAGTGTCGATTCGGCTGAGAGGCGTGTCTCGACTGAGAGTTGATCAGGGCTTGGCCGTGAGCTTACCGGCGTGCAGGTCTTCAGCGACTTTCTCGGGGTCTTCGACCTCGGTTTCCAGGCGCACTGTTCCGGTCCGCAGGGCCGGCATTGCCGAAGGCGGGTAGGGCTGCACGAACGGTGCGAGTCCCAATTTGGCTGACGGAAGGCTGATTCTCAGGGGAGGTAAGCCGCGCACAAGGGGACGCACGCGGCACGAATCATGGTTGTATACCGGCCAGATGCACTGCCGCGCGGAAACTCGGTCCTCTCTTCAAGCAAGAGATTGCGAACTGCGTACCGTCAACTTCCGAATTTCCGCTCGGCAGCGAAGCGCTGACGACTGCTTACTTCGTCTGGAACATCACCGGAATTACGCCGATGGTAGTTGC
>JASLEQ010000337.1 GCA_030151135.1 Candidatus Sulfotelmatobacter sp.
CGCCTCGACAAGATAGTTCTTCCAGTTGGCGGATCCGTTCATTAGCTTGGCGCCGCGCTCGTTGGAACTATTGCGAAGAGATCCGTTCACGAACTGCCATGTGCCTCCGAATGCCTGCCAGTCGTGCCGCTTCTCCGCTCCCTTCATGAGCAGGTCGATCGGTTTACGAGCCAAGACATACCGAACGACGCGCGGCGCGAATGCTCCGGCCAGGCATGCCGTTACGAGGAGCCCCGCCATCCCCGTGACAAATTTGCCGCGTCGCCCAGTCATCGTGAATTCCACCACGATAAGTTCAGAATCTTCTGAATTTGAGGCGAATCGATGTTGTCGCGGGTCAATAAGACTGGCGCAACAATCTCTTTTGAAGTTCCAGGGATACCTCGCAACTCCCGCTCCATCATGGTCATGGCGATCTTGCCCATCTGGTAGGTATCCTCGCTAACTACCGAATCGATGGCCCCCGTACGGATGGGCGGAAGAAGATCCTGATCGAAGCCCACGAGCTTTATCTGGCCCTCTTTTCCGAATTCCTCGATCGCATAATACGCGCCCCGCGTCGAGGTAAGAGAAAGCGCGATGATTGCATCTATGGAGGAGTCGCTTTGCAGCAGGGTTTCGGCCACCTGCTGTTCCTGGGGCTGGCTGGAAAGGCCAAGCCGGCGCGCGGCGACGTGGATGCCTGGAAACTCCGAAGTCAGGGTTCTCTCCAGACTACGTTCGCGTGTCAGAGTTCCGGTCAACTGAGGATTGATTCCAAGAATAGCGATAGAGCCGTGCCCGTGCAGGATCGCGCCCAGTCTTCGAGCTGCAGTCTCGCCGCCCATCGCTTCATCATTGAGCACATAGCCGAGGTTTGTTCGGGGAGGGATGCCAAGTTCGGTTCCGACCACAACCACGGGCGTGCCCAGCTTGAGCGCGCGCTGGATGGGCGTGCGCATAGGCAGCGTTTCGATCGGCGAGATGATCAGTCCGGCAAAGCCTCTCTTTTGCACACTCTCGACCAGAGAGATCTGGGACTGAATGTCGTCTTCCTGCATGGGCGCGTTCCAGTACATCTCTAACCCGGACGCACGAGCGACGGCTGCCGCGCCTGCATGTTCCGATTCCCACAAAGGGGTTCCGCAGGTGCGAGGGATGACGGCGATTACCGGAGGGCTGCGGTGACAACCGGTCAGGATCAGGAAAGCGAAAACAAACGGGACATATCTATTCATCCAGTGCCTGCTCGACTACTATGCTGGGGTGTTCGCGCTGCTTTGCCAAGGAGTTGCCCTCAGCAATGGTACATTTGCACCGTGTCGCATGCAGCTGTCGAGGCCGATAAAAGACGGGGCCATGTGAACGTCGGGGCATTTAGGCAAAGCGCTTGTGCTTCTATAGATGGGACCGCGCATGCAGGTGAAGCTCACCCATTTTGCAAACCCTGGTACGCGCAGGATTGCTGTTGTTGGTGTTGCAATTCTGGCCTGCTAGGGACCTGCGCGTCGAACCTCCCGCATTCAAGTGGTGCGGGCTCTGCGACATGGACGGATCGCCTCAGCAGCCAGTTGGTCCTTTTGTGAAGTCGGCATTTTCTCTGTCTTTCTCCAAGGGCCATTTGGTCACAGCAGTGTAACAAACTCCTATTTGCCGGTTCGGAACATCTTGGAAATTCCACAGCGTGGGTAATCCGGACCCCGCAAATTACAAATGATGCGCATAGTGCGCTTTAATGGTTTTGAATTAATTTATGCCAGCATCCAGTTTTGCAGACCCCGCCGGTCGAGTATAACTGTCTAATTCTGAATGATTTGAACGCCTCATCGGAGCGTTAGTACCGATAAACGCCCGACGCGCTCTCTTCGTGCAGTTGAGATGGTTACGGCACAAGGACGCGTCGGCGACTCTCCGTCAAGGTGGATCGCGGAAGCCTACTCCGTTTACGGGGACGGATCCAAATTGAGATCGCGAACTCACGTCCAATGAGGGGATTGCAGCGGACCCCTGGGACCATTCCGGCGCAATCGGAATGCATGGATTTCTGACTGCAGCCGAGGGAAGGTGCAAATGCCTGGACGGTGCCGTCATCGTCTATCCACTTCGCCGGAAGATGATCTGTGCAGCCCGTAAGAGAATGGCCTATCTGAGAGGCTGCGAGACATAGCGCCATTCACCGACAGCAAAAGCGGGGCATGTCTGAGCATCAAAGCGATCGTATTCGGCATTCGTGAGTGTGCGAGTTGTTGCCACCTCGGTCTGTCCGTGATTCTTCAGCGGCATTTTAGGTCGACTTTGGGTTGGGCTGAGCATTCCAGTTATCGGCTCGCTTCCATTGTGCCAAGGGAGCAGCGCGCATTGCGCGGCGTGTAGTCCAGGCCTCCGCCCGCTGCCTGGAACACTTTGCGCCCGGTTACCTCTATCTCGCCCGAGCCGGTGAGTGTATTGTTCGGCTGCAGGATGAGAGAGAGAGGTCCAGTGTTGTTCTGGAACTTCACAATCATCTGCCCATTTTCTCGAAGCACTTCGTAGGCTTCCGAATTGAACGATTCTCCGCATTCCAGTGTTGCTGAATCATCTCGGAACTCAATCTTCAGCCCTCCCGGCGCTGCGTACTTCCCGTTGAGACGAAGCCCCGGCGCGCTGTTTGCGGATTTGCTGGCCTTGCTGCCGAGAACCTGCGTCAATAGCGCAGCCGTTTTTACGCTCTCGGTTGTAGCCGGCAATGTTCCGACGGCGCAATGCTCCGTCTTCGGAACTGTCCGGGGTCTTTGATATGTCGTTGTGGGAGCCCAGCCAGTCGAGGTAGTCTGCTGATCAACTGAGTATTCCATTCCGTTTTGGTGCACCTGGTCGGCGTTGTAGTTTCCGACGTCGGCCGCATCGATCTGCCGTTGCGTAGTCGTCGTATGAGTTTGCATCTCGTAGGTAGTCGATGCATTGCCGCCGCCGGCTGGAACCTCGCCGGCAACCTCGATCGTTCTTCCCTGGCCGGTAAGACTTCCATCAGTCCTGTAGGACAGGGTCAATGGCGGATTCGAGATCGGAATGTTTACGGATACCTGCATCCCTGAACGATCCACGGTGTATGTGCGGGGCTCCGGCAAAAGCGTGCCGCAGAAGACGTACACGAAGTCCTGCCTGAAGTTCAGCGAAAAACCGTTACCCGAGTAGACGCCGGTGAGTCGCAGGCCCGTGGGTATCTTGCCGACGATTGTCTCTTGGATGTCTCCTCCCATGAGATCGTTAAAGCCGATCTTCATGCCCTCACCCAGGCACTCCATCTCGCTTCGGCCTGACTCAATGCAATGACGTACGGCCACAGAGCCGGCATCTTTGGCGTAATGGTCCTCCGGTCCGCCGCCCGGATTCTTGGCGGCTTCCTTCTGACGCTTTGTCGCTTCCTCATACGTGCGCATCTCTTCGTCATAGTGCTTCTTCGCGCCGGCGGAAAGGTTGCTCAGAGCTCCGCTGTATGCTGTGTTCGCCTGCTGGCCCATGAGTTGCCTTGCCCACTTGTCAGCATCGCCCATTTCATACTTCCAGTGTTGGCCCTCAAAGGCTTTCGCTTCCGCCGCCGTGTGCGATTTCCCGTAATCCTGCGTGATCTGATACGACGCCAGTCTGTATGCATTCATCACCGTCTGTTCGTCGGGAGTGTACGGGGCCCGGATCGACCTGGCCGATTTCATTCGATCCAGATATTGCAAGAGGCTGGTAAATACGGCAACCTGTCTTGCCATCGTATCGGTCGCATCCGACCCCTTCACCTCGCTCTTGACGCGATCCACCGAGGGCATGTCGGCAAGATAGGCCGGATCCGTGCTCCTCGCACCGCCTGCAGCCGATCCACCCGGTGCATTAGGTGACGAGGGAACAACAGACATGTCCCCATTGCAAGCGCGAACGATCTTCGCAACGCCTGCAGGCGAACCCGGCGAATCCGCCAAAACCTGGCCCGTATTTTGGATCTTGAAAAAGCATGCATCAGCGCCGTTCCATTTGTCGCACCTGGATATCGTCAAGATGAATCCGTTGGTGCAGTGGTACACGCCAAGCTTTGGCGCTCCGGCAGGCTGAGCCGACACGAGACCGCCCGTGCAGAGCAGCAAAGATGCCGCAGGAATATAGAGCTTCATTTCTGGTCCTCCCCACGTCAGACTTCAGGAACGCACCGCAACGCCCACGCCGCACTGGCTAGCTCTTCTCCTTGCGGAGTGGCGGCATAAAGCTACCTGGCGGTCCGGTGAGAGACCCATCGTCATGAATATTGAAGACCGTGGTTGGCGCTGGGCTGCCCTTGCAGGTCAGTGTCAACTGCTTGTCGATGCTCCTGTAGGAGCACTCTTCAACATCTCCCATGAATGTGAAGTTCGCTTTGCCGCCGGACCGGAGTTCCAAAATCACCGCCCCGTTGGCGTCGGTGTAAGTGCCCCTGGGTCCGGAGTTGCATCCGGAAACTACCAACAGGAGAGAGGCAGCAAGCACAAATGTCGATCTGCGTAAATGCATCGTAGATTCTTCCTTTCCGCCAGTCTGGGATGTGCGACCGTCACCGGTCTCGGTTGGCAAGGAGCGCTCCGCCGCCACCAAGCGTTGCCAGGCTCGTCCCGTCCGAGGGCGTGATCGTGATCCGCTTCAGATTGTTCTGGTCCTGGGCAAGCACGGCGAGACTGCCGTCGGGCAGCATCTCCCACCAGGCTTCGCGTGAAGTTGGAGCGATTGCGATTTCAGCTTCGGCGACTGCTTTGCCGTCGACATACATCCGCATGTTGTGGCTGCTGGGCACCACCTGCGCCCAGGCGATGTGCTTACTGTCCGCCGTGAACTGGAGAATGAGCATGTTAGGGTTCGCCAGCACAGGAGTGTATTTGCCATCGAGAAAGAGGCCAGATGCGAATTCGCCAGTGGCGCTTGGCGGTGCTGAATCCACCGCGATGTGCTTGCTGTCGGGACTGAATACGTAGTGGAATCGCGCCGTGCTGGGAGTGCCGAGGTTGGAAGCCATCTGCACGACGTTGTCAACGACGAGGCGCTGTCCGCCGCCCCGGAATGTGGCTCGATAGGCATAATGCTGGCCATCGGGAGAAAAGCGCAGATCGGTGGCGTACTGTACTCCTTCGGGAAGGTGCAGCATCTTGCCATCCAGGTACATCGTGGGAGCCTCCCCGCCGTTCACGCCGCAGAGTCCTCCCGCCCTTCCGCCGGTAGGTGCGATCACCAGGGCGCCGTGACTGTCGATGACGGGCGGAGTTGGCTCGGGCAGACATTCCTCTGATTCCTGGTCGCCGATGATGGAGTAAGGCCCTCTGGCGAAGGCGGTATAGGTCACCTTGGAGGAGTCGGAGGTGAACACAACATGGTCGACTTGCTGGTACTCCTGCCCGCGTTTGCCATCAATGAGAAGGTACTGGCGATTCTGGGTGGTGGTGATCCGGGCAGCGTAGTGCTTGCCATCTGGGCTGAACGTGATCTGATCGATCTGTGCGCCGCGCTCGTGAATAAGTTCGCTGCCCGTCACCTTCTTCCCATCGACCGCAAGAAACTGGACCGGTGACGGCGAGTGGGTAGCCGCATCCACGATGGCGGCGGTCATGTTGCCGGTGGGCGCCACAAATAGCCTGAGGTGGTCAGCCCGCATGAACGGCTTGCCGTCGAGCATCGCTTCCGAGTATCCGGCTGCCCCTGGATGTTCGATTGTCGTGTAGAGGTGCTGACTGTCGGCGCTCCACTGCACGGGGCCTCCGCGATAGGGAGCCATTTTGCCGTCGATAACCAGGCCCCACTTCGCCTCATCGGCGGGGTCGGTAACGATCAGCGCAAAGTGATCACCATCAGGACTGAAGAAGATATTCCTTATGTCTTCATTGCCGCCCTGCGACGTATGGGCGCTCCCGGGAACATCCTTTC
>JASLEQ010000380.1 GCA_030151135.1 Candidatus Sulfotelmatobacter sp.
AACACTTCAATCTCAGGACGCGAGTCGTTAGGGTCGTAATAGACACTCACCACATCGAACCTCCACTGACAGAAGGGTACTCGCCGCAGGTATTCGCGAACGACTTCCGCAATCTCCCTTCTTTTATGCCTATCGACGGAGGCTTGCGGCGTCTTTACATCTTTGGTGGTACGGGTCTTGACCTCGATGAAGCAAAGGACATTTTTCTCCCATCCGATGAGATCGATTTCTCCGTGGCAGCGCGGCGAACGAAAATTTCTTGCGACCATGACGTATCCGATTCTCCGCAGGTGAAAGTATGCGGCTAGTTCTCCACGGGCACCAACTCGCAGGTGGGCCGGGCCGTGAGAAGGCAGAACGCGGGCTGCAAACCAATCGAGCGTCGTGACGATAGCGTGGGTAATACGCGAAAGCATGAGAACTTCGATCACGCTATGACATGTGGCCGGGGGCCGGCAGTGATTTTCCTCACATCGCTCGGAAAAAATCACACATGTACTGATTTGGGAAGTTATGGGCGTCTACGTAGTGCGTTTATGGATCGCGTTCATGCGGGTTGAAACCCTTGCAGGGAACACCTGATGTTCGCGGCTGGCGAGTCCGCATAATCTGGAGGTGGTCTATCGCACCAGCTTGCACGCTTAAAGGAGCGGCTGTCGCATCGCGCCAAGGCGCGGAAAGAACGAGGGTAGTGGGTTTCAGCACGAAAAGACGGGTTGAGTTCTCCGCTAATTCGATTTCCGAGGGGCCGCATGAGAATCGCACAGATCGCTCCACTTTATGAAAGCGTTCCGCCCAGACTTTATGGAGGTACCGAGCGGGTAGTCTCGTGGCTGACGGAGGAATTACTGCGCGAAGGTCACGACGTGACGCTATTCGCCAGCGGAGATTCGCTCACCAATGCGCGGCTTGTTCCGGTGACGCCCCGAGCGTTGCGACTGGATTCCCAGTGCGTGGACCCTCTTGCCCATCACGTGAACCTCGTCGAAAAGGTAGTTCAGTATAAGGACGAGTTCGACATCATTCATTTTCATATTGACTACTTGCATTTTCCGATCAGCCGGCGGGAAGCTCTGCCGCAATTGACGACACTGCACGGCCGGTTGGACATTCCGGACCTGGTTCCACTGTACCGCGAGTTCAACGAGATGCCGGTAGTCTCGATCTCCGATTCGCAACGCCTGCCGTTGTCATGGCTGAACTGGTATGGAACCGTGCACCACGGGATGCCGAAAAACACTCTCAAGCCGTACTCTGAAGCGGGCAAGTACCTTGCTTTCTTAGGCAGAGTGTCTCCGGAAAAAGGGCTGGACAGTGCGATCGAGATTGCGCTCCGCGCGGAAATGCCGTTGAAGATTGCGGCCAAGGTAGACCGCGCCGACAAAGAATACTTTGAATCGCAGATCAAGCCTCTGCTGCAGAGTGATCTGATCGAATTCGTGGGCGAGATCAGCGACTCCGAAAAAAACAAGTTTTTAGGCGAGGCGCTGGCATTTCTTTTTCCCATCAATTGGTGCGAACCCTTTGGAATTGTGCTGATTGAATCGATGGCGTGCGGCGTTCCGGTCGTGGGTTATCCTCTAGGATCTGTTCCGGAGATTATCGAAGACGGCGTATCGGGTTTTCTCGTGGATAACGTCGGCGAAGCTGTCGACGCGGTCAAAAAGATTTCGATGATCGATCGAAGGAAGTGCCGCGAAGCGTTTGAAGTCCGGTTTTCTGCGCAGCGAATGGCGCAGGACTATCTAAGTATCTATCAACGGATTGCGAAACCAGAATCCGAAACTATTGCCCTGACTGACGGAGATCTCCGGTGGATGAAATTGGAACCGCCCAGCAGTACTACATAGCGGCAGGATCATCGCCGTCCGATGATCGCGCGCGTGTATTGAAATACGGAAAAGCATTTGCCGTGTTCAACCGGTATGGCGACATTGAGCCGCTGGGGCTGGGCGAACACGGAATTTTTTTTCGCGGGACGAGACACTTATCGGAGTGGGTGCTGTCGCTGTGGGAAGCGCGGCCGCTGCTTTTAAGTTCGACGGTGAAGTCCGACAATTTTTCTTTCCTGGCCGATCTGGCGAATGTGGACGTGAGCGATGGCCAGCAGGTCATTGTTCATCGCGGACTGGTGCACATCATCCGGTCGCGATTCCTATGGCATGACGTTGCGCATGAGCAGATCAGCATCGTGAACTACGCGCTGGAGCCGATCAAAGTTCCGATACGGCTCTCATTTGCCGCCGATTTCACTGACATATTCGAGGTGCGAGGCATGCGGCGCGAGCGGCGCGGGCGCCGCCTGGCAGATGAAATCGAAAGAGATTCGATCCTGATGACCTATGAAGGTCTCGATGGCGAGCAGCGCCGGACGCGGATTGACTGCGACACAGAGCCGATCAAGATCACTTCTTCTGAAATGCAACTGGAGGCCGATCTCCGCCCGGGCAAGTCTGCCGTGTTTCACTTCTCTGTTGCGTGCAATCCCCAAGGACGCCACGTTGCGCTCGGGTATGAACGCGCGATGGCGGGCGCGGAAACGGAGTTGAAAGCCACATCATCCAAGGTCTGCGACATCTCCAGTTCCAACGACCGGCTCAGCCGTTGGATCCGGCGGTCCATGGCCGATGTGGAGATGATGACCATGGGGAATCCCGAGACCAACTATCCGTATGCGGGTGTGCCGTGGTTCAGCACGGTGTTCGGGCGCGACGGAATTGTTACGGCGCTGCAGATGATCTGGATTGCACCTCAGATTGCGAAGGGCGTGTTGCAATATCTCGCCGCAACGCAGGCCACAGAGATTGACGAGAAGAACGAGGCGCAGCCGGGAAAGATAATTCATGAAACGCGCCGCGGCGAGATGGCCAATCTAGGCGAAGTTCCATTTGGGCGCTATTACGGGAGCATCGACAGCACGCCGCTGTTCCTGATGTTGGCGGGAGCGTACCTGGAGTTCACGGGCGATCTGGAATTCCTGAAGCATCTGCGTCCGCATATCGACCTGGCGCTGGAATGGATCGACCGGTACGGCGATGTCGACGGGGACGGATTTGTTGAGTATGCGCCGCATGGCGACAAAGGGCTGATTCAGCAGGGATGGAAAGATTCGAACGATTCAGTGTTCCATGCCGACGGGCAAATTGCCGAGGCACCGATAGCGCTGTGCGAAGTGCAGGGATATGTTTACGCGGCGAAGATGGCCGCGGCGAAGATCTACGCGGAATGGGGAGATCAGCAGAGGAAAACTGCGCTGGAGAACGAGGCTATCGACCTGCAGGCGCGGTTCGAGCAGGCTTTCTGGTGCGACGAGCTGTCGACGTACGCGATCGCCCTCGATGGGCACAAGAAACCGTGCCGGGTGCGCACTTCGAATCCGGGACATTGTCTTTACACGGGGATTGCAAGCGTGGACCGGGCGAATCTTGTGGCGCACACGCTGGTGAGCCATGATTTTTTCAGTGGATGGGGCATTCGGACGGTGGGATGTCACGAATCACGCTACAACCCTCTTTCGTATCACAACGGCTCGGTGTGGCCCCATGATAACGGGATCATCGCGGCGGGGATGGCGCGTTATGGATTTCGGGAATTCGCGGGACGCGTTCTGATGAGCCTGCTGGATTTAAGCAGCGCCGTCGAACTGCAACGGTTGCCGGAACTGATTTGCGGCGTGCAGCGCCGGACCGGTCAGGGGCCGACACTGTATCCAGTTGCGTGCTCGCCGCAGGCCTGGGCTGCTGGGGCGGTGTTCATGCTATTGCAATCGTGCCTGGGAATATCGATAGATGCGCAGAAACGGCGTGTAATTTTCGATCGTCCATTCTTGCCGCAGGGCATTCCGCAACTGACGATCAGCGATTTGCGGATTGAGGACTGCCGCATCGGATTATTCCTGGAGCGCGATTCAGGACCGGTCAGAATCCAGGTAACTGAAAAGCATGGCGAGATTGCCGTAGTGGTGAAGTAAGTATGTTTGCTTCTGACCCAGCGCAACTTTCAAACATCGGCATCGAGGACGAAGGTCCGCGAAAAAAGCAAAGCCCAGCTCTCTTCGAGCCGGGCTTGTGAGGAAATTACAGAGTAGTTAGACGTTCTTGCCTACTGCGGCGATACATTCTTCCAGAACATCCACAGCGACATCGGCTTCTTCTTTTGTCACTACGAGAGGTGGACAGAGGCGGATGGTGCTTGGTCCGCAGCCGAGGAACAGGACGCCTTGTTCGAACGCCATCTCGACGATGCGATCGCGTTCGGCGCTGGCGTATTCCTTGGTAATTTTGTCGCGCACGATGTCGACGCCAATCATGAGGCCGCGTCCGCGGACATCGCCCACCAGTTTGAGCTTCGAAGGCCAGTTCGCCATGCGTGACAGGATGTGATTGCCGACCTGCTCGGAATTCTTGAGGAGGTGCTCTTTCTCGATGACATCGAGCGTTGCCAGCGCGGCGGCCACTGCAACGGGATTCCCGCCGAAGGTGGAGGCGTGCGAACCCGGAACCCAGTCCATGAGATCGGCTTTGGTCATGGTGACGCCGAGAGGCATGCCTGAAGAGACGCCTTTGGCCATGCAGACCATATCGGGCTCGACTCCGGTGTGCTCGACTGCAAACCACTTTCCGGTACGCGCGATGCCGCTTTGCACTTCATCGACGACCAGCATAATGCCGTGACGATCGCAGATGCGGCGAAGCTCCTGCATGAAGACCGTGGGAGCGACGACGTATCCGCCTTCACCCTGGATGGGCTCGACAAAAATCGCAGCGACCTCTTCCGGAGCCAGAGTGGTCTTGAAGAGCTTTTCTTCAATGAACCGGGCGCAGCCTAGCGCGAAGGCTTCGGCTTCCTGCTGGCCGCCGACGCATCCGCGGTACACGTCGGGATACCGCACGTGTGTGACTCCGGGGACAAGCGGAGAGAAGCGGCGCTTCTGTTGCGGCTTCGAGGCGGTAAGCGAGAGCGCGCCCATGGTGCGTCCATGGAACGCACCGAAGAAGGCGATGACCTGCTGCCGCTTGGTGTGATAACGCGCCAGCTTCAAAGCGCATTCGATCGCCTCCGCGCCAGAGTTGCCGTAGTAGATCTTGTGCGGACCTTTCATGGGAGCGATCCGCGAAAGGCGCGCCGCGAGATCCACCATGTTCTCGTAATAGAAATCCGTCCCTGACATATGGATCAATTCGCCCGCCTGCTTTTGGATGGCGGCGACGACATCAGGATGGCAGTGGCCGGTCGAGGTCACGGCGATGCCGGCGGAAAAGTCGAAAAACTCGTTTCCGTCTACGTCCGTGACAACGATCCCCCTGCCGCTCTTGGCGACCATCGGGTAGGAACGGGTATAGGACGGGGAGATGTAGCGCTCATCAGCCTCGAGCACGCGCTTGGCGTTGGGCCCAGGCAGGGCGGTCTTGATCTTGGGACCGATGGTGGCGGTCATGGTCTTGGTAGTCATTGGAATTTCCTCCGTGAGACGGCAGCCAATCTGGATTGGCGAGTTGGCGTGAATCGGGCCTCGGGTGCACTTCTGGTCGAGCGAGCACGAATCGATCAAAACCGAGGCGATAGAGGCGGAGGAAGAACTAGTCGCTACCGAACAGAGAAGGACGGAGCCTCGAGGGCAGGTTGGCACGATACCGCCGGGGGCAAACCAGGCAGTGCAGCCAGCACTCGGCGGACTGAGCGTGAGGCACGCGGCAAATGGGGTTCTTTCGCAGCATCGCAGTCGAACAACATCCCATTGATTATAGCTGGGAATGTATCGAAGGCGGAACCTTATTCTGGTCACCGAAGTGCGTCGACCAAAGCGACGGTTTCTCAGGGCCGGCGCCATTTCCGCAATTGTTTCCAGGCCTGGACCAGCTCCTGGATAGCGCGCGCCGGGGGGAAGGTGTGGGAGTTGATGATGGCGCATTCCCGATAGGCGCGCTGGTAGAACTCGCGCACGCCATGCTCGCTTAAAAGCGACAGATTGTGGAGCATCTCATCGAGATCCTTGCGGGTCCAGATCTCTTCTTTTTTGCCGAGATCCGGGCGGCGAGCCATAGCGGAATCAGTCTACTACTTTCGCTTTTTGTTCGCCACAGAAAGATGCGGAAAGGCTCTGGAAAACGGGGTGCCGAATCGAGGAAAGCCTGTTCTATGACGCTTTCTTAACGAGATGCAGGCGGGCGCGGTGCTCTTCCTTCATCTGTTCGACCGAGCGCACGCGGCGGCCCAGGTCAGCGAGCTGGGAGAGTTCCTGCTGGATGGTTTGAAGCCGCTCAAGCCTTTGGCCGTGAGCGACCTGCGCCTGGATTTCATTGACCCGCGCACGCCGGTACTGATCGTTCAACTCTTTGATCTGAGCGATCTCTGCGCGGAGACTTCCAATTTTTTCACGAAGGACTGCTAGATGATCCATGACATCAGCATAGCATCTCTCAAAGTGCGCGGGAAATCGGCTTCCGGAGTGAGATCAGGCTTTGACTTCGACACGAGCGCCCCGTAGCATTGCTTCCCACGGGTTGCGGGGAATTTCTTGCTCGATCAGACCATCTCTCATTATCGAATTATCGAAAAGCTGGGCGGCGGCGGCATGGGAGTCGTCTACAAGGCGGAGGACACGCGCCTGGGACGGTTTGTCGCGCTGAAATTTCTTCCTGAAGATCTGGCGCAAGATCGCCAGGCTCTCGAGCGTTTCCGGCGCGAGGCCAAAGCCGCATCGGCGTTGAACCATCCGAATATCTGCACCATTTACGACATTGGCGAAGAAGGCAACCGGACGTTCCTGGTGATGGAATTTCTGGACGGCGCGACCTTGAAACACCTGATCGCGGGCCGGGCGATGGAACTGGACACGATCCTGTCGCTCGGCGTGGAGATCGCCGATGCTCTGGACGCGGCGCACGCCGGCGGCATTGTTCATCGAGACATCAAGCCGGCAAACATCTTCGTCACCAAGCGGGGGCACGCCAAGATTCTGGATTTTGGGCTTGCCAAGGTGAAGTCGGATTCCCGCAGCACCTCGGAACCCGCCGACGTGACGGCGCCGACGTCGGTGGTGATTGAAGAGCATTTGACGAGCCCGGGATCCACACTGGGCACCGTCGCATACATGTCGCCGGAGCAGGCCAAGGGTAAGGAACTGGATCCGCGCACCGATCTTTTTTCGTTCGGCGTGGTGCTTTACGAGATGGCAACGGGCACGCTCCCGTTTCGCGGCGACACGTCTGCGCTGATTTTCGATGCGATCCTGAATCGTGCGCCAGTCGCGCCGGTTCGCCTGAACGCCGATCTGCCTCCGAAGTTCGAAGACATCATCAACAAGTTGCTGGAAAAGGATCGAAACCTGCGGTACCAGAGTGCCGCGGATATCCGCGCGGACCTGCAACGCCTGAAGCGCGATACGGAGAGCGGGCGAGCGATTGCGCAGAGTTCGGGAGCGATTCCGGC
>JASLEQ010000429.1 GCA_030151135.1 Candidatus Sulfotelmatobacter sp.
AAGGTTCTCACTGACCTGGCCCACGCCAACAACAATCCCGGAGACGGGATTGGTCGCGGAATGAAGGTAGCGAAGGAACAGATAGTCGGCATGGTTGCCGCCGTTGACTGGGTTCTCTCGCATACGGAAGAATCGATGCAAGGCGATTACCAGAAGCGCGCCGATCTCATCGCCGCCGCCGTGAAGGGCATCCCATCGGTCAGGACGGAAACGGTAGTTCCAAAAATCGCCAACCACGTTCCGCATCTCCTCATACGTTTCGATCCGGCAGTCACCGGCGTTACAACCAGCCAGATCGTCGAAACATTGCGGACGGGAACGCCTTCCATTGAACTGAATCCGAACACCGGCCAAAAACCAAATCAGGGCATCCCAGCCGATGCCAACACGTTAGTGGTCGGTGTCTGGATGCTTCAGCCCGGCGAAGACGCGATTGTAGGAAGCCGGATTCGAGCGGCCTTGACGAAAAAGCCTGAGACCGAAAACTCCCTCCCAAGCAGATGACAGGGTGTGGCAATCCCGCGGTATTCAACCTGACAGGTTTAACGTCGAAAGCGTGTGCTTGAAGAATTTAATTTGGGAAGAAGGCCCGCCAAAGTCAGTCGCCGATCATACCCGGCTAGAACCAATCGCTCCGATACGCGACCCACCATGCGGCGAAAAAGATCGGGATGGTCGCGGCACAGGCCCACCAAAAAGGAAGCACAAAGTCTGCTAGTAGCCCGAACACCGTAAAAACCATCCAGAATATTTTTTTCTGCACGAGTGTGATTGTAGTGGACGGAACCACTTGTTCCGTTTTCGCGATGTTTTTTAGAACGTCGCGCGCACCACCTCCATTGGCTGGCTGAGAATGAATTGCCCAAAAAAACAAGAGGTTTTGATGGCGATCGATGACTGCTTTGCCATGCAGTCATCTGATTCAAAGGGGGAAGCAGACGAAACGTTTTATTTCACTAGCTGGATATACGTGCTCTCACTCTGACTGGCGCGTGTCGTTTCCTGAATAAACTTCAAAAACTGGCGTAAGCTGTCCCGTTCTGGCGGGCTCATCTGCTCGAACCGAACTCGTATGGCGTTTGCCGAGGCTCGGCGGGTTACGATTCCAGTCAACGCAAATCCTTTGACCCAGATTTTTCCGTTCGGCACCCAAAGCCCGACGTCCACTTTAGCGCCCGACTTCACCGGCGTCGCCGTCTCGATCAGGCATCCACCCGCGCTCGTATTCGACAAATTCCCCCAGATCGGATTCGGCCCCTCATCCACTCGCAACTCCACCGCAACAAAACACTTGATGCGTGGATGCCTCCGACGGTCGCTGCCCCAGTTCGGACTGAAGAAGTCCGGTTCGAACGGAGGAGTAGTCGAGGTCGGCGTTGGAGATGGATGCGACACCGGCCCGGGCTGAGAAGCATTCGCCTTCCCACTCGCCGCCCCAGCCTTAATCTCTCTCATCGCCGCGACCAGCGCCTGGTCGCGCTTATCGGCCGGTGCTTCTCGATACGCCTGCAACAGTTTCCCAACCTGTCGTACCAGGTCAGGGTCCGATAAAATTCGAGTCCAGTCAGTTCCGGTTGCCGTGCTCATGGGGTCGTAAGATAAGCGGGCCTGTGCCCTCAGTTTCAGCTTCGGCGAAAGGTCACCATCTTTCAAGATGACCTTGGTCACGTGGGATGTTGCGCGGTGGGAGTAAGAAGCGACTTTACTGAGCTTCAAATGCCAACTGGACGACCTCAGTCGTTTCGGCCTGAGCTGGTTCGAACTTCCACTTCGAAACCGCGTCCTGCGCGGCTTCAATTAACACAGGATTCCCACCCAAAACGCGGGTGGATTTCACTGTTCCGTTGGGCCGTACGGTCGCTTCCACTTTGACAGCCCCATGAATATGCATCTTCTTCGCCAGTTCCGGATACACCGGTGCTATCCGTGCCGTGACCTTCCGGTCCGAATCTACGCCAGAATTGCCGGCATTCTGGGCGTTCATCAAGCTGGCCGAAACCGCTATGAGTGCAACTGTCAATAAGACTACGCGTGCTCGCATGAAATTGTAGCCTCTGCTTGTTGGTTACTGACTCAGGTTACCCAGATTCCGCCCGGATCGGCAGAGTACGGAAGTCATTGTCCGGACGTGGCAGCACTCGTTTCACTCTGCGAAATTCCGCCCCTTTCCTTTCCCATTCTGGATCATCCATTTTTTCTTCAATCATTGCATCGCCAATGCCTGTAAACGAATCAAAGATGGCGAGTTATGCTATCTAGGACGAGATAACGCCCGGCCCCCCTCTGTTACACTCACGGCCAGACGTTCAAAGATAAGAATGCGATGCTCATGGAAAGTTTCTGCTCTGTTACTTCTTTATGTTTCTGCAATTGCGCCACCGCTGAAGTCGCAAACTCCTGCAGCGCCCTCGATCTCTCCCGGCACTCAGAGTCCATTTCAAGGCAGCGCTCCTGAAGGCACGGCGACTCAGCAAGTCCTGCAGATTGATTTCAAGGATGCTATCGAGCGGGGTTTGCGCAGCAACTTAGGTCTCTTGCTGGCTGGGGATCAGGCTCAGGCCGCTCGCGGCCAGCGCTGGCAGGCGCTCGCGGAACTGTTGCCCAATATCGGAATTCGGGCCCAGGAAGCGGTACAGACTCAAAGCCTTACGGCCCTCGGCTTCAAGTCGAACGTCTTTCCCTTTCCTGTTCCGCGCGTCATCGGTCCATTCAATTACTTCGATCTGCGGGCCAACTGGCAGCAGAATGTTTTCAATTTCCGTGATCTGGAGCGCGAACGAGCCGCGTCCGAGGGCGTAAAAGCCGCCCAATATTCCCTGAAAGATGCCCGAGAAGTCGTTGTTCTGGCGGTCGGCAACGGATACCTGCAGGCTATTGCCGCCTCCGCCCGCGTCGAAACCGCTGAAGCGCAGGTCAAAGCCGCGCAAGCTCTCTCAGATAAAGCTACCGACCAACAGCGCGCTGGATTAACCCCCGCGATTGACGCGCTACGGGCCCAAGTCGAGTTGCAGGCGCGGCAGCAGCAGCTTATTTCAGCTCGCAATGATCTCGCCAAATCTATGCTTAGCGTCGCCCGGATCATTGGCCTTCCTCCAGGGCAGCAATTTGTTCTCACGGAGAAGGCTCCATTCCAGAGCTTGACGCCCCAGCCCATTGAGGCCTACCTCCAACGGGCTTACTCTGGACGGGCTGACTATCAGGCCGCCCTTGCGCAGGTCCAAAGCGCAGAACTCAGCCGCAGAGGCGCGGCGGCCGGTCGCTATCCCACACTCGATCTTGATGCCAGTTTCGGCGACATTGGCACCACGCCTGGCCAATCCAACGGCACCTGGCAAGTGATCGGGGGCATTAACATTCCGATTTTCGCCGGGAATCGAGTACACGCCGACCTGCTGCAGGCCGACGCCCAGCTTAAGCAGGCCCGCTCCCAGCTTGGGGACCTTCGCGGCAAAATCGATTACGAAGTCCGCAGCGCTCTGCTCGATCTCGATGCCGCCGCCCAGCAAGTCGACGTCGCCCGAAGCTCCGTTGATCTCGCCGAGCAGGCCCTGACCCAATCGCAGGACCGCTTTACGGCGGGAGTCGCCGACAATCTCGAAGTCGTTCAGGCCCAGGAGTCAGTTGCCGCGGCCCACGAGAGTTACATTCAAAGTCTTTATGCCCATAACCTCGCGAAGGTTGAACTGGCCTACGCCATCGGCGATGCCGAACAAGGTGTCAGGCGCTATCTGAAAGGCATGCAATAATCATGGATCAGACCACAACCCAGACCCCGCCTGCACCTCCAGAGAAGCCGGAATCCGGAAATAAGCCTTTGCCTTCCACTGAGCGGGATTTCCATTCCCGCCCGAATCGCACCCAAAGTCCCGGTTTTCGCATCGCCATCATCATTGCCCTCGTCGTGCTCGTGGTTGTCGGTTTTTTCGTCTACCGCTACTTCACCAGCTATGAATCGACCGATGATGCCCAGGTCGACGGGCACATCAACTCCATCAGCGCGCGCATCACGGGCCATGTCACTAAGCTGGACATTCGCGACAATCAATATGTCAACGCTGGAGATGTGCTCATCGAAATTGACCCGAGCGACTACCAGGTCGCTTACGATCGCGCCAAGGCCGATTTCGCCGACGCGCAGGCCGCCGCCATTGCCGCGGGCGTGAACGTTCCAATCACCTCAGTCAACACCAGCAGCCAGATTTCGGCGTCAGAAGCTGATGTCAACAGCGCTCGCGCCGGGATCCAGGCCGCTCAGCAGCAACTGCAAGCCGCCAAAGCGCAGTTGGACGAGGCCCAGGCCAACGACGTCAAGGCGCAGAACGATCTCGGCCGTTACAAGCAGCTTGTGACCAAGCAGGAAATTTCGCAGCAGCAGTACGATCAGGCCGTCGCCGCTGCTAAAGCCAGTTCCGCCTCCGTCGAAGCCGCCCGCGCCACGGCCCAGGCAGCCGAACAGCAGGTCACGCAGGCGCGAGGCAAGTTGGTGCAGGCCGACGCCAATTACCGTTACGCGAATACCGCGCCCAAGCAGATGCAAATCACCCGGGCGCGTGCCCAAGCCGCCGTCGCGCAGGTGCAGCGTGCCAAAGCGAGCCTCGAACAAGCCCAACTCAACCTGCAATACACAAAAGTCCTCTCACCCGTTAACGGGATCGTCAGCAATCGGACCGTCGAGGTCGGACAAAACGTTGCACCCGGTCAGGAATTGATGAAGGTCATCAACCTCGATGATGTCTGGATTACCGCTAACTTCAAAGAGACGCAACTCCGCGACATGCGTGACGGTCAGCGCGTCACCATTGAGGTCGACGCCACCGGCCGCAAATACAACGGCAAGGTTGACAGCATCGCCGGGGCGAGCGGCGCGCGCTTCAGCCTGCTGCCTCCTGAAAATGCGACCGGCAACTACGTCAAAGTTGTGCAGCGCATCCCTGTGAAAATCGATCTCGATGCAGGCTCCAACAATGACCACCAGCTTCGTCCCGGCGAATCGGTCACGCCCAAAGTCTGGATTCGTTAATGGGTGCTGCTGCTGTCACCATGGATCAGTCAGACGCTTGGCGTCCCGCGGTTAATCCGTGGATCATTGCCATGGCCGTCACGCTCGCGACGTTCATGGAGGTGCTAGACACTTCCATCGCCAATGTCGCCCTGCCGCACATCGCCGGAAGCCTCTCCGCCGGGCAGGATGAGAGTACCTGGATCCTCACTTCCTACCTCGTTTCCAACGCCATCGTTCTGCCTCTCAGCGGATGGCTGTCGTCCATCGTCGGCCGAAAAAATTTCTACATGGGCTGCGTCGCGCTATTCACGATCAGCTCCTTCATGTGCGGACTTGCGCCCAATCTCGAGATCCTCATTCTCTGTCGAGTTCTGCAGTGCGCAGGGGGAGGGGGATTGCAGCCCAGCGAGCAGGCCATCCTCGCCGACACGTTTCCTCCGGCCAAACGCGGCATGGCTTTCGCCGTCTATGGTGTCGCTGTCGTCACTGCTCCCGCCATCGGTCCCACCCTCGGAGGGTGGATTACCGACAACTTCAGCTGGCGCTGGATTTTTTTCATCAATATCCCGGTAGGAATTCTTTCGATCCTCCTGACCTCGCGCCTCATTCAGGATCCCCCTTACTTCCGTCGCCGCAAGCTTTCCGAGACTCATATTGATTTCGTCGGCCTCGGATTCGTGGGCCTCGGACTCGGCACACTCCAGGTTGTCCTCGATAAAGGCCAGCGTGACGACTGGTTTGAATCGCGCTTCATCACCTGGATGTTCCTGATCGCAATCGTTTCCTTGATCTTCGTGGTTGTCTGGGAGTGGAAGAACAAAGATCCGATCATCGATCTTCACTTATTCCGCGATCGAACCTTCGGCATTTCGAACCTGCTGATGTTTATGCTTGGCTTTGCCTTGCTCGGCAGTACTTTGCTGTTGCCGCTTTTCATGCAAACCATGCTCGGCTATACGGCCGAACGCTCCGGTCTCGCGCTCATGCCCGGGGGCTTCGCCATCATGCTATTGCTGCCGCTCGTCGGATTTCTCCTCTCCCGTTATCAGCCGCGATGGCTGCTCGTCTTCGGCCTGGTGGTGCTTTCGGCCTCGCTGTTTCACATGACCATCTTCAATCTCGAAATGGATTTCCGCACCACTGTTGTCGCCCGGCTTCTGCAGGCCGTCGGCATGGCTTTCCTCTTTGTTCCCATCAACACTGCGGCCTACGCTTTCCTGCCGCGTGAGAAGAACAATGCCGCCTCCGGGCTCATGAACCTCGCGCGCAACATGGGGGGTAGTGTCGGTATTTCCGTCGTCACCACCATGCTCGATCGCCGGACGCAGGTCCACGTCAACGACCTCTCCCGCAACCTGAACGCTGGTAATCCGGCGCTGCTGGCCATGGTGCGCGGCGCCGCCAGTGCCATGCAGGCTCACGGAGCCAGTGCAGCGGGGGCAACCCAGCGGGCCTACGCTTTAATCCAAGGTACAGTGCAGCGCCAGGCCACCATGCTGGCCTACATCGACTGTTTCTGGTTTCTTGGGGTTGCCATCTTGCTTATGGTCCCGGCCGTGTTCCTCATGAGAAAATCGAAACCCGGCGGTGGAATGGCAGTACACTAGAGCGCTATGTTTCGCCTGATCACCATCGAGCGTGAGTACGGAAGCGGCGCCGCCGCCATCTCCCAGCAATTGGCCGAGCGGCTGGGATGGAAGCTCTGGGACCACGCGCTCACCGAAGAGATCGCCCGCCTCGCGCAGGTCTCTCCGTCAGCCGTGAAGCGCTGCGACGAGCGCATGGATAGCCGCCTCAGCCGCTGGTCGAAAGTTTTCTGGCGCGGTAGCTATGAACGCAGTTCGCAGGTCACCGGCCAAATCTTCGACACCGACCGCATGATGGCCATGATGCAGGACATCATGGATCGCATCGGCCGCGAAGGCAACGCCGTTATCGTCGGACGCGGTGCTCCATTTTTCCTGCGCGAGCATCCCGATGCCTTCCACGTTTTCCTCTATGCGCCCCGGGCGGAAAAAATCCGTCGCACGATCGCCGACGGACACTCTGAATCCGAAGCCGAAGAAATGGTCGACACCGTCGACCGCGAGCGCATGGCCTACGTCAAACACTATTTCAATGCCGACTGGCCGACGCGCTCGCTCTATCACATGATGTTGAATACCGCCGTCGGCAACGAGCCTGTCATCCGCACAATCCTAGACACCATGCGCCACCTCGCCGGCAGTCCAAAAGCAACGGACTACGCCGCCCCGAATCCTCAACCGGCCACACGCTGATCTCAAGCGAGTACGGGGTCTGTCATTCTGGCGCACGATCGAACCGAGCAGCGGGAAATCCGCTGCCTGCTCTGTCATTGATGATTTGTGAATTCGTGGCGCGCGTTTCTGTGGACCTTCGCGAAAGCAGCGCCCGAGTGGCCGTAATCCGCGAACTCACCGGTTGACCTGTTGAGGCGGACGCATCGGCGCCGGACAACAATCCTCAGCACACACATCCTCCCGCGCCCCCAACGTCCCCAAAGCTTTCCGCTCCGCCCCGGCCGTCCTCTCCAGAATCAACTGCCGAATCATCCCCACAAATTTCGGGTGCACTCCCACCGTCTTTGACCGAGCCATTGGCAGCCCAACCGACTCGCACAGCTGATGAGCCTCAATATCGAGGTCGTACAGCACTTCCATGTGATCCGAGATGAAGCTGATCGGCGCGATCACCACTCCTGACGCCAGGTTCTTAGCCTTCACGTTCCGCAGGTGATCCAGGATGTCCGGCTCCAGCCAAGGCTGCCCTGGAGATCCGCTCCGGCTCTGATATACCAACGCATCATTGTTGACCCCAAGCGCCGCCGAAGAAATCCGCCGGACCTCTTCCAGTTGCTTCACATAATCACTGGTACTCGCCATAGAAAGGGGGATACTGTGCGCCACGTACACGATCTGCGCGTTCGATTGTGCCAAGCCAAGCGAGACGTCCGTAAGCTCGCGAAGAGCCACGGCAATCCGTTCCTCTGTAGCCTCCAGGAATCCTGGATGATTGAAGAACACCCGCAGCTTCTCCACCTCCGGCGCGCCTTCGCCAACCTCAGCCCGCGCCCGCGCAATGTCTTCCCGATACTGCCGGCATCCCGAGTACGAGCTGTACGCCGAGGTCACAAACGCCAACGCCCGCCGCACTCCGTCCTTCTTCATCTGCCGCAATGTATCCGGCAGCATTGGATGCCAATTCCGGTTTCCCCAATACACCGGCAGCTTCGGCCCATGCAACGCCAGTTCGCCCTCGATCGCCGCAATCAAGTCGCGCGTCTGCTGGTTGATCGGACTCTTTCCGTCAAAATGATAGTAGTGCTCTGCCACCGCCAGCATCCGCTCCCGCGGTACATTTCGTCCGCGCAGCACGTTCTCGAGGAACGGAATCACGTCCTCATGCTTCTCCGGACCACCAAACGAAACCACCAATATCGCGTCGTAATCCATAAGCGTGAATATCGAGGATAACGCATTCGCAGCTGACTGGGAGGAATACCGGGTCATCCCTGAGCGCGGCCGCGGTTTCAGGCGGAGCGAAAGATCTTGCGCGCATCACCGAAATGCATTTCCGCCTGTTTCATCAAAACAAATCCAAGCGTGATCCGCCGCACTGACCTCTCCCGCGCAACAGGCGTACATTCCTCCCGTATTTCCGAACCCGGAGTACGAATACGCACTAATCGCCATAAAGCCAAAGCCAGCAGCCAGGAGCAATTCATGAACCGTAAGGAGTTCTTACAACACACATTCAGAGGATTCGTAGCCGCGCTGACCATCCCGTACTTTTCCAAACTGATCCACGCCAAAACCACTGGCGCCCCCAGCGCCGCAGCACCCGAAGAAAAACCGAAGTCCCTCGCCCGCCCCGAACTCCTCGCCGCTGCCCGGGAAATTATGGCCGGGCAAACCTACTGCGCGCTCGTCACGCAAGATGCAAATGGTCGCCCGCAGATTCGCACTATGAATCCCTTCCCGCCCGAGGACGATATGACCGTCTGGATCGCCACCAGCACCCAGACCCGCAAAGCGCAGCACATGCGCACCAATCCCAATGTGACTCTCTACTATGCAAATCATGCGCAAGCCACCGGATACGTCGCGATCACAGGACACGCCGATCTTATCGACGACCGTGCCGAAATGATCAAGCGCAAGCGTGCCTACTGGGACGAAGCCTTCCCGGGATTCAAGAATCTCGTCCTGATCAAGGTCACTCCCGAGCGTCTCGACGTGGTCAACTATAAAGCCGGAGCCCTCAACGACCCCCTCACTTGGCGCTCCCCGACCGTCGACTTCAAAAAGGCTTGGTAATCAAGGGCCCGATTTATGCCCAGTCTGGCAAGCGGAAACCTTACCCGCACGGCGGCGCGCACAAATGTGCCGCGTCAAAAAGAAAAGCTCGGGCGCCTGCGCCCGTATTCGCAGGAGATCGCCCGAGCCTTCCTCGTTTGCGAAGTCCTCAGTGCCCCAGACTCTTCGGACTTCTCCTCAGAACGATCGATACCGGCCACTCCGGAGAATGTTTCTCCACAAAGACCGTGATCACTGCACGATCGTCCCAGGCATACCGCACTAGGCGCTCAATCTCCGGTTCGCGGCCCCGGAAGCAGTGTTCATGTCCCTCTTCGGTCACCAGCACGAATCCCTCGAAGTCTCCGAACCGGTCATAAATGACGCTCACGACCTTGCCCGTATACTCCTCGCACTTTCCTTCGTGATGATGTGGGTGATGGTGGGTCTTGCCGTTGCCACCGCTGTTGAATCCACCCTGCGACGGACCAATGCTTCCCGGATCTCCACCGAACCCGGTCACGCGGCCCGCCACCAGGTCGATATATCGCTGCAACACCGTGTACCAGCGGTTTGTCGTAGGAATCTGTTCCAGCTTCCATTTGAAGAGAGCCAGCAAAGACTCCTCCGCAGGCAGAAGCTTCGGCCCAGTGCTCACCGGAACGCGTATCTGGAAGGCTCCCACTACGTATCGCCACCCAATCTGCTGGTCCGTTGCATTGGATCGTCTCGACTTGGGCGAATCCTCCAATATGATCGGCGCGAAAGATCTCAACCGTTTCACGACGATGTTGAACTCCTGTCCAACTTTCACCGTAAGGGGTAGATCCACCGTCACCAGTCCGGCGAGGCTTGCGCCCGTTCCTTGCGGAATCGGAATGTAGGTCACCCCTCCGGTCACGCACTGAATCGTGTGTGCATCCTTCTTGGTGAGCACATTTGTCGTGTAGAACCGGCTCGCCAGTTGCAGCACGTCATCCGCGTTCAGTTGCGGCCAGTAGATTGACGCCACGCTCCCCGCCGGAGTGTTCCCCCACTGGATCATCAATTCGTCCGGCAGTTGATCAGCTGAAAACTCCAGGCTGGTCGGCCGCAGGTCAAACAGTGTCGGCACAATATGCCCGCTCTTTGGCCCCGGATTATCTGAGCCGCTCCACTGCAGGTTCCGCTGACCGATCTTGTCAGATGTCCCCGCGTTTGCACCCTGCGGAATCGGATCGGCGTCGTACGCAATCTCCGTAACCAGGCATGCGTGGTTGCTCATGATCAGTGCCGGAATCGATTGAATCGCTCCTGACGAATACGGTCCGTCCGGATTTGCCTGCGCCGATGGATTGATCGGAAACCTCGGCGTCGACTGGTTCAGGTCCAGCCAGCAACCGAAGTACGCGTACACTTCAGCCCCCGGTGCGGGCACCGGCGCCGTGGGACTCGGAATCGTCTGCACATTCGCCGGATCTGTTTGCCGGCTCATGGGCACCGACGTGGTGTCGATCCGCGCTTCGGCGAAAAACGGAATCGTCGAAGGCATATCGTTCGTCGGGAATCCAAGCAACGGAATCAAGCTGCCCGCGATGTTGTTGTTCGAAGAGTCGGTTTCAATCGTCCTGCGGAATGTCGTCGACGTGTTGAAATCGGTGTCCGGCGACGAGCTGATGAAGAGCCGGAAGAATGCCCGTACGTTGTTCGCGGTGTCTCCCTGCAGATGGACGCGTGCCAATGCGAAGTTGTACACGGGATTACCATGCCCGTCATTGCCCGTCAGGTTCAATGCCGACTGGTCTTCATCCGCCGAGATTCCATTGAATGGTGTGTTGATCGTGGCTGTATCGGTGAAGTTGGTGTTCAGCTCGCTGATCAGAGCCTTGATGTATGTGTTCGGATCCGAGGTGAACGCCGTGCTTGAAAATGCCAGCGGGATTTTTGATGCGGGCAAAGTCGCCGGCGTCACCTGGAATACTCGCATGTCGTTGCTCAGCCACCACGTCTCGCCCGCATCCATGAAAGGATCGGCCTGAAACACAAGTTCGATCTCAGCAATGCTGCTAGCGGGGGAGGTCACCGTCGGATATCCCGCGGCTGTCGTGCTGTTCACGATGTGGGCCGACAAGCTATACGTCTGTGACGGATCGACATCCGACAATCCCGCAAACGCGTTTAAGCTGTTGAATTTTATGTTGAACGGAAATGTGATCCGCTGGATATTGAACAGTTTCGACGGATCCGACAACTGTACTCCGGTTGCGCTATCGAACAAGATGCTCGGATCTCCTCCGAAACCGGTAAACGATCCGGAAAACGTGGGCACATTCGGAGGACTCGATAGATTGCCGGTGTTTAGCCCGAGTTCATCCGGCGTGTATCCATCGACCGCAACGTAAATTGCGTCCTGGTATGTCGCATTTCCCGCAGTGATCCGCGTCTGCACCTCATCTTTTCCAAAGGTGCTCCGGTCCAGGATCAGAGACACAGCCGGCAGCAAAGACGGCAGGGGGCTCGACTCCGATGTGACGCATGTCGTGGACCCATTGGATTCCTGATCTTCCAACTTGCTGTACATCATCTGCACAGTCCACGTATTCAGGCCCACTGTGATAGTGCCGAACGTTCCCGCGCAGATATCGCCGTTCTCTCCGGCTACCCCGAACGGATCGAGCGGACTCGGGTCCGTCAGGTCGATCCAGGCCAATTTCGAAGTGGCGGCCGAGCCGCTGTTCTGTGGATTGCTCAACATCTCCGAAAATTCATGCGAAGTGACGGAGGTCTGCCGCTGCTCCTGTGTCTGCGTCGTCTTCAACGTGCAAGTAGAATCCCCATCCGGACAGCTGTTCGACAAACACGTGTCGGTTAGTCCGGGGATCACCGCGAAAAAGAATGGGTTACCTGCCGTGGTCGTAAAGAACGTGTGATATCCGAATGCCGTGTCGCTGCTCGCCTCGCACATCACTGCCCCAGCCGATTCGTCATCCACCGCCGTGTTGTCGTCCAGGTACAGGATGCAGACCTGCGAGGCGGTCGGTTCCGGCAAATGTTTCGCGGGATCAGTGCTGTTGATCGCGTTCTGCAGGATCGTTGTGAGGTCATCATGTGTCAGCGGAGTGGTCGTGTTTGGCAGGAAGAGTGTGTTCTTGACCGTGCCGGTGCTCCCGCAGCCATATTGCGACAGTATGTTCATGTAGCTGCTGTTCAGCAGATCGGTCACAAATTGCTTCAGCCGTGTGGCGCGGGTTTGATTCGCGCTGCTGCTCCAGTCTCCCAGGAAAACGATGTATACCTCGGGATTGCTGACGACCGGCCCGCCTTGATACAGGAAATTCGGGAAACTCCCCGCTCCCGAGCCCGGTGTCGTCGGATCCGTAGGCGCCAGTTTCTTCTTAGGTTTTTCCAGCCGGTGCGGCTTCACTCCGTGCACTAATTTGCTGGTGGGTTTTTTCTCATGGCTGGTGTGATTTTTCTTCTTCGACTCCATTGCGATACTCCTTCATTCACGTTTCAGCACGGTTCCGCGATCGAGCTGGCATCCGTGAATCTCACGCCCCGCCAACGTCGGTGCCGGCGTTTCCTGTGCCGTCTTCTGGATAGTGTTCCTTCCACACGTTTCGTTACGGCGTTCAAAAACGGCGCAAGTGTACTTCTCCAGACCCGAGACGATGGATTGCCTCCGCTGGTGGATTTTTCCAAACTGCGCATCGTCATCTTCCGGGAAGCTTGCCGACGCGGCGTAAGGGGTTAGCCGGCCTGAGACGTTGCCGACGAATTCTGAGCGAAGAGAACAAAGGGTCTGCAGTCGGCCGGCGGTACAGTTAGGCTTAGCTATAAGCCAAGGGCTGGAATCTGCGAGCTGGAGAAGTCGCCTATCCGGCGCATTTTGGCGCTAGCGTGTTGCAGAATAGTTTGCGTATTCTGGAAGAAATGGTTCAATCGCCATTAATCATCCGACAAGTGGCCCCTCATCTTCTTCTACCTGGTTTCACCTCGTAAGGCGGCGGAGTTCATGTCTGTTCATCTTCCCATCACTATTGCCGAGCTTCTCGATGCTGCGCAACGCGAACCGGCTCCGCCGAACTGCGGGCAATGCGGGTCTGCTACAAAATCCGGCGTCATCGAGTTTTTCTTCGGGGACCGCACCTGGAGGATCCCGGTAGCTATTTGTCCGCGGTGCGAACGTGGCGCTGCGCCCCGTAACTTGGGCGCAGTCGCCTGAAATCTAGCGGTAGAGTTAGTATCTAGGGCCCCAGGTCAGGGCCCGCAGTTTCGTTCCTTTTAGCCAGACAGATCTCACCAACCCCTGCTGGCGGCACATCATCTACTCTGGCGGGTTCGTAGGCGATTGTGAAGCACGCAGGCAAACTCGCTCTCACCTTCTGCGCGACTCTGCCCGTGTTCTATGGGCTCTGGCTCCTGTTCACGGGAACATTTTCTCTGCATGAGTTGCTGATCGGAGTCATCGCCGCTGTGCTGGCGTCTTCTGGCATGGTCGTCGTGGCAATGTACTACTCGACTGCGTTCGCACCCGGTGTCCTCGATCTGTTCGCCTTCTGGCGCTTGCCCTGGTATCTCTTCTCCGGCACGTGGGAGGTTCTGTTTGTTGCTGCGACCGACCTGCTCGGCATCGATCCCGCCGAATCAGTATTTCGCATCGCACCGTTCGACGCTGGAACTCAAGACGATCCGAGGAAGACTGCCCGTCGCGTGCTGGCGGTGCTCTACACGACAATTGCTCCAAACTTCATTGTGATGGGTATCAATGCGAGCGATCAAAAGATGTTATTTCACCAGATCAAGCGCAGTTCCATCCCCAAGATGGCCCAGCAACTGGGAGCAAAACGATGAACGTCTGGGAACTCGCGGCTGAGGTGATGATTTTCACTCTGGTGCCGCTGACCTGGATGTCGATCCATGGCGACGTGCGCCAGCGTCTGTTCACCTTCTACATGGCAGGCGTGGTGATCACCCTCCTCATGATGTTGCTGACCATGGCGTTTAACCGGATGCCGATGATGGATCTCGCGCTCACCCTGGCGCTCATGTCATTCGGCGGAGGCATTGTCTTCGCGCGGTTCCTCGCGCGCTATCTCAAATGAAAAGCATGGCAATTGACATTCTGCTTGCAGTCGGCGTGCTGATCACGCTGTTATCGGTGCTTGGGATGTGGCGTATGCGCGATCCGTATCAGAGAATGCATTACATTTCCGCGCCCGCGGCCCTCAGCGCCGCCTGTTTCACGATCGCCATTTTCCTGCAGGACGGACTGAAGCCGGAAGGCTTCAAGGCGCTGTTGACCACCCTCGTGCTCATGGGGATGAATACGGCGGTTACGCATGCCGCTGCTCGAGCACTGCGCATTTCGGAGACTAAAGATTGGAATCCTCCGCCGGGTGAAGAAGTACCGCTCCGTCCCGAGGATGAATTGGTGCAGCCGGAGGGAAAGCAATGAGACTGCTGCAATACGTGACCCTGATCCTGGTCGCGATTGCAGCTCCCGGCGTGGTGTTGACGCGCGATCCGAAGCCGCAGGTCGTGACGCTTAGTTTTTATGGACTTCTCTGCGCGCTGATGTTCTTTGTTTTTCAAGCGCCAGACGTGGCTCTCTCTCAGATTACGATCGGCGCGGTGATGTTGCCGCTTCTGGTCCTGCTGGCGCTGACGAAAATGCGTCGGCACAACATTCGCCAACAGCAGAAGGCGGGCAAATGAGCTCCGGGGCGCGCACGACTTTGTTCCTGGTCTCAGCCGCAGGGCTCGCCGTGATATTCACGTTGGGGCTTCTGAATCTGCCCCCTATGGGTGAATATCGCGGACCGTACGGCTATGTGGTCACCCAGGTTGCGGTGTATGAGCGGCACGCGACCGATGTCGTGAACGCAATCAATTATGACTATCGGGCATTCGACACACTCGGAGAGGAATTCATCCTGTTTGCCGCTGTGGTTGGAGTACTGCTTCTATTTCGTCCAGACAAGAAACGAAATCACAAGAATCAGCACAATGAAGATTCGGATGCTCGTGAAGAAGCATTGCCAATCTCTGACGCGCTCCGCGTGAGCACGCAGCTGATTATGGGAGTGATGATTGTGTTCGGAGTCTACATCGCGGCGCATGGGCAATTGACCCCTGGCGGCGGATTCCAGGGCGGGGTTATTTTGGCGTCGACTCCGATTCTTGTGTATCTCGCGGGAGACGTGCAGGCCTTCGAGAAGATTACGTCGAGCGTATTGGTGAAGGTGGCAGAGTGTGGGGGAGCGGCGGGATATGGCGTAATCGGAATCCTCGCTCTGCTCAGCGGGACGCACTTCCTGACGAATTACTTGCCACTTGGAACCACGGGAGATTTGTTCTCCTCAGGCTCGATCGCCGTAATCAGCGCAGTGGTAGGCATCGAAGTTACGGGTGGGTTCGTGCAACTGACGCAAGTCTATCTCCGGGAAATTGTTGAAGCCCAATTGAAGAGGAAAGAATAATGCTGCACTTCTCGTATTTCGTCGCCGCCTGGATTTTCCTGTGGGGTCTGTACGGCATTGTTACGAGCAAGAACCTCGTGCATCAGGTGGTCTGCCTCGCTGTGTTGCAAACCTCGACTTATGTTCTGTTGCTGACGATTGGATACAAGGTAGGCGGAACCGCCCCGGTTTTTGCAGACATTCCCGTGGGAACGTCCGTGGTCGATCCATTGGTGCAAGCGCTCATGCTGACCGACATCGTGGTCGAAGCGACTGTCGCCGCTTTGCTGCTGTCGATGGTGGTCAAGGCGAATGAACTGGCAAATACGGTGGATCCCGAAGAGCTGCGCATTCTGACAGGTTGAGATGACGACTCTGATCCCGCTGCCCGTCGCAATTCCTCTGATCGTCGCCGCGTTCATTGCATTCGCAGGGAAGTGGATCGGGCGTAGATTGTGCGACACTCTTTCGATTGCGACCGCAGGCGCAATGCTGTGGGTAACTTTGACGATCTTGCGCGGCGTCTGGCTGCAGCCCGTTACCTACTGGTTCGGGAACTGGTGGCCCCGCGCGAACGATGTCGTCCTCGGCATATGCTTCCGCATCGACGCCATTGGCGCGACCATGGCAGTGCTGGTTACGCTGCTGGCGCTCGCCGGTCTGATGTTTTCCTGGAGAATCTTTGAGGAGACCGAAAACCATTTCCAGCCGCTGATGATGATCTTCATGGCGGCAATGTGTGGCTTCAGCTACACCGGAGATTTGTTCAACCTTTTCGTCTTCTTCGAACTGATGAGCGTGGCAGCATTTGCTCTCTGCGGATTGAAAACCCTAGAACCCGCACCGCTCCAGGGAGCCTACAACTTTGCCATCGTGAACACGGTGGGAGCGTTCATGATCGTGCTGGGAATCGGCCTGCTGTATGCGCGAACCGGCGCTTTGAATTTCGCCCAACTCGGGCATTCCCTCAGTGCTCCCGCAGATGCGCTGTTGATTCTTGCCTTCCTGCTGATTTCTGTGGGCTTCATGGGAAAGGCGGCGATTGTTCCTTTCCATTTCTGGTTGGCAGATGCGCATGCGGTGGCACCCAGTCCAGTCTGTGTTCTTTTTTCCGGCGTGATGGTGGAACTTGGGCTGTACGCCATTGCGCGCATTTACTGGACGGTCTTTCACGGCGCCATGTCTTCGCATATGGAACCGCTGCGGCTGGTGTTCCTGGTCTTGGCTGGCGTCACGTCGCTGCTTGGCGGATTTATGTGCTACGCCGAGCATCATTTAAAGCGGCTGCTGGCCTTCTCAACTATCTCGCACGTCGGATTGATGCTGGCCGGATTCGGTCTGCTGACGCCGAAAGCGCTCGCGGGATTTGTCCTGTATGCGGCTTCTCACGGAGTGATCAAGGGCGGACTGTTTCTTTGCGCCGGCATCGTGCTGCACCGGCTACAAAGAATCGGAGAAGACCATCTGCATGGCCGCGGCCGCAAGATGTGGGCTACCGGAGCGCTGTTTGTACTCGGAGCCTTGGGATTGGCTGGATGCTGGCCATTCGGCACGCTCCTCGGCGAAAGCCTGATTTCAGACGCTGCCAAAGCTGAGCATCAACTCTGGATTCCATATTTGTTCATATTCGTGGAGGCGATTACGGCTGGCGCAGTGCTGCGGGTATTCTTCCGCGTATTCCTGGGATGGGGAGAACCGGCTCCCACTGACGAGGCATCAGGAGTTGAGGAGCAGCCCGAGACACAAGAGCATGAGCATACGCCCCTGATCATGTTCATCCCGGCCGCGGCTCTCGTGTTGCTAGGCATCGCAATCACGGCTATCCCGGGCATTCGAGGCTTCGCAGAGGTGAATGCCGAACGCTTTTTGGATCAATCGGGATACGCTCAAGAGGTGCTGCACGATGCACAGCTTGCTCCGGCACCAGCGAAGCCCGACGAGCCGCTGGCCTCTTCCATTCTGCTGACCGGAATCGCCGGTGTCCTGGCGCTCGGGCTGGCCTTAGGCAATATCTTCCGCAAGCGGGTTGGCCGAGCACTTCAATTCACTCACTCCCTGGAACTGGGCAACTCAGCGCTACGACAGATTCACAGCGGGCATCCAGGAGACTACGTCGCTTGGCTCTCCGCCGGGACCGCGTTGATTGGCGGGGCATTCATGTGGCTACTGCGGTGAAGGGAACTGAGTTGAGGGAACTCGGGCATGAGCACAGCCACTATTTAGATGAATCTCAAAAGAGGAATAGCAGGCATCTGGTGCGCCCGGAGAGATTCGAACTCCCGACCTGTTGCTCCGGAGGCAACCGCTCTATCCAGCTGAGCTACGGGCGCATTCCTTGATGTTCACGATTATACGCGAGATTGTTTGTGCGCTGCGGAAGTCGCGCGTGATGCACAGTTGAGAAACATACGCTGGTTTTTATATTTTCGGACGCGGCAAAACACGCGCCCATGTTCGAATCTAATCGCAAGGAGTCATTATGAATATCGGCATCATCGGTGCAGGACATATTGGTGGCACACTCACGCGTCGCTTGAGTGCTCTCGGACACAAAGTATCCGTTGCGAATTCCAGAGGACCTGAGACGTTGAAGCACTTGTCACAGGAAACTGGAGCGACGCCAGTCACGATCGAACAGGCCGCGCGCAGTGGTGAAGTCCTGATCGTGACCATTCCCATGAAAAATATTCCCCAGCTTCCGCCCGATTTGTTCAAAGGAGTACCTGAGGATGTGGTCGTAATCGACACGTGCAATTACTATCCGCAACAGCGGGATGGTGCGATCCCGGCCATCGAGAACGGTATGCCGGAAAGCCGCTGGGTCGAGCAGCATTTGGGGCGTCCAGTAGTCAAGGTGTTCAACAACATTTATGCGGAGCACCTTTTGAAGTTAGGTCAACCCGCCGGGAGCCAGAACCGGATAGCGCTGCCTGTCTCATCCGACGATGAGCGCGCAAAAGCGATCGTGTTCCGGTTGGTGGATGAGCTTGGATTCGATCCGGTTGACAATGGAGGTCTGGACGAGTCGTGGCGTCAGCAACCTGGCAATCCGGTTTACACGACCGACCACGACGCGAATGGCGTCCAGCAAGCATTGTCGGAAGCCAGCAAAGAACGAAAGCCGGACTTCAGGGCGAAGTCAAGCGGGCAGGGTAGCAAAGCGGCGTAACGACAAACACGCTCGCTTAGTTCCGGCGG
>JASLEQ010000455.1 GCA_030151135.1 Candidatus Sulfotelmatobacter sp.
GCCCCAAGCTATGGTTTCGGTGAAGCTGAGAAGTTGCTTGGAGGTTTCCTGCGCGGCAAACGCCCGCAAGCAACCGTGGTCACCAAGTATGGAATTCCGCCACAGCCATTAGGTTCGCTGAAGCGTCTGGCGCTTCCGCTGGCTCGAGCGGTGCGGAATATGCAGTCTTCGACTGGTCGCCGGCTTAGCAGGGCCCGCGATGTGCGTTCCCCTATAACCGGCGCGTTTTCAGTCGAGGGTATGCGGGTATCCATTGAGCAAAGCCTCCGCAATCTTCAAACTGACTACATCGACATCCTGCTGCTTCATAATCCAAGCCCGGAGATCACGCTACGCGACGATATCATCAGCGAAATTGATGCTATGAGCAGAGCGGGTAAGTTGAGGCGATCCGGCCTCTATGCGGATCCGACTGTGGTAAGTGAGGCACTGAAGCAACGTCGTTCACCGCTGACGGTGATGGAACTCAGCTTTGATCCATTGGATCGGACACTTCCGACTCTTTTTGCTTCAGCAGACCCCGCGGTGCTTCTGCTTGGCAACCATCCATTTGGCGGTGCCGAGCGCGTTGAACGCTTCAGAGCCGCTCTTCGCTCGCTTTCGGAAGATCAGGGGATCGCCGGTGAATTAAGATCGAAGTTACACGATCCCGACTGGCAAGTTGTACTCGAAGCTACCCTGGAACTGGCATTTGCACCTCAAGGCGTCGATGCGTTGATCTTCTCGATGATGCTGCCGGAACACCTGCGGGCTAATGTGCGTGCTCTGGAGAACAGCCGGTTTTCAGAAGACGAGGTGTCCCTGATGCGTCGTCGTATCTTCGCATTGGAAGGCGGGGCGACCAAATGAGGCTAAAGTGAGCCGCTCTTGTATTCGCTCGCAATGTAGTCACATGCACGCGCGGTGACTGCCATAATCGTCAGCGCAGGTCCGACGGTCCCGCTGGATACGAAGCAGCTTCCGTCGGTGACAAACAGATTCTTCACATCCCACGATTGGTTATTGCTGTTCAACACCGATGTCTTCGGATCGTTCCCCATGCGCGCGCCGCCGCACTCGTGAATCGCGGCACCCATAGCCATACTCTTATTGAAGCACTTGCGGAACATGAATCTGCTCAGCCAGTCAGCTTCAGGGAAGACGTTCTTTTCGTCTTCAAGTCCAAGCATCGAACCCGAGAAACTGATGCGATAGCCGCATGCCTGAACCATCTCTCGAATTGCCTTTGATTGCTCCTTGATGAGTTCGCGCTCGTTCTGCGAGATTTTGCAGCGGATGTGAGCGACCGGAACTCCCCAGGCGTCGGTGCGCTGGCGGTCGACCGTGACCCGGTTGGCGTAGTAGGGGAGTGTTTCTCCAAAGCCCATCACTCCGAAGACGGCATCGGAATCGTCAGGAACGATACTGCGTGCGATCGCTCCCTGATATGCAAAGCCTCTTTTGAACTTCGGATGGGTGACGGAATCCAGATTCTGGAAGCGCGGAATGTAAAGGCCTCCCGAAGGTCCGTAAAATGGGTCGGTGGGAGCGGAGTCATCGAGTTCCCAGCCTTTTGAACCAGGGACCTTGCCGTAGATCTGACTGGGGCACTGGTCCATGAAGTAGTGGCCCAGAAGGCCACTGCTGTTTCCTAAGCCGTTCGGGTGCTTTGTAGATCCGGAGTTGAGCATCAAGCGAATGGATTCGATGGTCGAGGCGCACAGGACGATGACGTTCGCTTTAACGGTTTCCGCTTTTTTGGTAAGACGGTCAACGAAGGTCACGCCAGTTGCCTTGCCCGTCTGCTCGTCAACCAGGATCTTTTGCACGATTGCGTCGGTGCGCGAGATCAGGTTCCCTGTGCTCTTGGCGGCCTGAATGGGCAGCGGCACTCGCTTCAAATTGGGGGCGGCGTAACGCCACGAGATCACTTTCCGATCCTGCCAGATCGACTCAACGTTCGCCTTGAAGGCTTGTTCAAGCCTGGTCAACTTGGGAGCTTTTGCGTATTCGCCATCGGGCAAGTGGTCGATGGAATCTTTTGATCCGTAAACGCCTATAAACTTCTCGACATGGCTGTAGTAGGGCGCCAAGTCATCGTAGCTGATGGGCCAATCGGTTCCGAATCCGTCGCGACTGGCTGCCTTAAAGTCGTAATCCGTCATCCTCAGCAGGACTTTCCCATAGAGATGAAGGCGACCGCCCAATTGTCTGCCCCGAATCCAAAGATAGAAGTCATCTCGGGGGGTAGAGTAAGGATTGTCCCAGTCATTTACAAAGAAGTTCTTGAACTGATCGCCGAAATACCCGATACGGGCCTGCACATGTTGGCCTCTCAACACCGCGCGGACTCGGCACGAAAGGTTGATACCCTTCTGCCGGGGTCGTTTGGGTACCCTGAAGTCTTCTTCCGTAACGTTTGGGCCAGCCTCCAGCATCACTACTTCCATGCCACGTCGCGAGAGTTCCATGGCGGCGATACTCCCTGCGGCACCTGACCCGATGACCAGCGCGTCGTAGGTCTTTCCTGACTTCAGCATTTCCGAAACTCCATACATTCGAGGATTTGCAACCTATTTTGCCGGTCTGACGAGAGACCGATTGAGAGGGCACTACAGGGTGGGGGCTGCGTCCTAGAGTTGCACGGCTCCACGCCGGCCAGACGTTCTGCATTTGAAGAAGATCAACAGCGCCACCGAAAGCAGGGTTGATCCAAGAACCACAAGTCCACTTGGGCCCTCGGCGATGAAGGGAGCATGCCCGCTAATCGAAATGGTCTGCAAGGTTGACGATGCGAGAGGCTTTCGGGCCATGACGCTGGCGGCGCGGGCCACGCGGGGGTGGCTTGGAAACGCGATCGGCGATGAGCTCCGATCCGAGGCGTTGGCAGACACATTCTCCGCCACCTGCGCGGGATGAACCTGCGCCAAGTCTGACGAAGACGAATTGATCATGGGGCTATCCATAAGCTCAAACTCCTCAGGGTGCGAACTGGGTGTTGGGTTAAGCAACTCGGCTGCGTAACTACTCTGGTACCCCATATCGGGCAGAGAACGCCGAGGCATGCAACAGTGGGGTAGAGTCTCGAGACTCGGTCCAGCACCTCGGATACGGTTCAACAGGTCGTGAGGTGGCGGATTCCGAAGTGCTACAAGGGACTTTGATAGGTCTCAGCATCTGTTCCGGCTGGGGTGCCCAGGCGCGTATCCATGGGGGAAGCTTCGATGCTCTAACCCCGGCATTCTGGGCAGGGCTTCGCCATGGTCAGTCGGAGATACTGCTTTTTGAATTGCCGTCCACTTCAAAACAGTTCTGAAAAGCAGACGCACTTCTGGGTCTGTTTCTGCAAGAGTAAGCGACTGAAGGCAGGTCATCAATCGGAAGAAAATCTCCACGTACTTTCTTCTCTAAAAGCGGAGCCATTCCAAGTTCAGTGAGGAGCAACTTTCCGATCTGCAACGTAAGAAACTGTTTACTTTCTATTTGATTTGGGTCAAGGTTCTCCCGATTCGATGCCCGATCATAGATAAGGAAAGCAAATCCCACCATCTTCCGATATAGCACGACGGGAGTCGCCCAGGATGTTCTGGGCCGAAGTCAGTGTTTGTCGCTTCACGAGTCAATGCCAGAAGTCAACTTGTGATGGGCCGCGCGAGAGCAAATTCCTGCGTGCATGAACAAGAGTTGAAGGCACTCTAAGTGGAAGTCTTGGTCACTTCGCAAGGCTCATTCCCATTGCGAACAGAACTGGAAAGCATTGGGTCGAAGGAATTCAATAGATGACGGCGATCACCCGAAAACCAGCTAGAGTAAATGAGTGATCGACGTTTTCCACGGAAGCTGAAAGAGATTGCCCACATCCATCCCCAAGTGGCCGGCCCGCCGGTCTCTTGTTTGCTCACGTTGCCGAGGAATGCGTTGTGATTCACGTTTTGATCAGGTCTAAGAGAACACTATCTGCCGAACTGCTCTGTGCCGCTGTGTCTGCGCAGCAGAAATTCACAATGGTTCAACTTACCACCACCGATGAAGAGTTCTTCAATGTCATCGAAACGCGAACGATCGACATCATCTTGTTTGTGCCCGACGAGGGGACAGGTCAGTCATGGCTCGAAGTTCTCAAGGCAACCCGAGAACTCGCGCCGAGCGTGAAGCTGATACT
>JASLEQ010000461.1 GCA_030151135.1 Candidatus Sulfotelmatobacter sp.
TGTGCCGATGGCTCCGGTCCAGGTCCGCTCGTGCGCGGCACAAACGGGAATTTGTACGGCACCACCGTGTTTGGAGGCACGAATCGGTACGGTACCATTTTTGAGATCACGCCTTCTGGTCAGCTGACCACGCTGTATAACTTCACCGGCACGGGCGGGGACACGGGCGCATCCAGCTTGGTGCAAGCTAATAACGGAAGCTTTTACGGGACAACCTTGAACCTCAATAATTTCGAAGGCGAGATTTTCGAACTTACGAATGCCGGCAAGTTCACGATCCTCTACAACTTCTGCAGTTTCAATTGCCAAACGCAATTCGCCGATCCGGGCGCAATGATTCAGGCCAGCGACGGTAACCTGTATGGGGTGGCGGGCACAGGCGGCGCAAATCTCAACGGCGGAATCTTCAAGATGACAACCACGGGCACGGTGAGTACCTACCTGAGCTTTCCCACTTGCAACCCCACTTACAATTGCCCCAGCGGATTCGCCCCCTATGGACTTACGCAGGGCACAGACGGAAATTTCTACGGGGTAATGGATGGCGGAGGATTGGTTCCTTGTTTCGGCATGGCTGGTTGCGGCACTGTCTATAAAGTCACGACGGGCTTGCCGCCATTCGTGGCGCCCTACCCGAACTACGGGAAGATCGGATCAGAAATGAGACTTATCGGGAACGGCCTGACCGGCACAACGAACGTGACGTTTAACGGAACACAGGCTGCCTTCCACGTCGTATCCGATACCTACATCACCGCAACCGTTCCGACGGGCGCGACATCCGGCGTCATCGAAGTAACCACCTCAACGGGCACGCTGAAGAGTAATGTGGCTTTCAGAGTGCCGCAGTAAAGGTTTCACTCAGTCGTGCAAAAGTGCTCTGAAGCTGGAGCGATTTGGTGGGAACTCCCGATCACGGCTAAGCAAAAGAAGGAACTCCTACCGTTCGGTCGGCTCCTTGCATAATTCCGATTCGATCCCACGAAACAACGACAACCGCCCGAGATTCCATTCGGCAATCTCATTGCGACCGGCCGTTGCCATAAATCGAGGCGCGCAAGGCGTTCGTGACTTCTCCGGCGATATCTTGCTGCACCCATAACTTGTCGGTAAGGCCGCGGTCGTAGCTTTCAGACCAGATGACGTATCCGTTCTCGGCGCGAACCAGGCGGGCTGCAACACGGAGCCGCGTATCCGACTTGCGCACGCTGCCATCCAGCAGATAGGAAACGCCCAGCTGTTTGCCGATCTCCGCGAGGGGCACCTGCTTGCCCTTGAAGAAAAAAGAAGACGTTGCCGCGGAGACGCGGAAGTCGGGAATCTTGCTCAGTCGATCGATCAACTCCTCGGTCATGCCGTCGGCGAACTCTTCTTCTTTCATGCCTTCCGTGAGATCGAGAAACGGAAGAACGGCAATCGACTTCTGGGGCAGGGCCGCGAGCGCGGCGGAGGGCGGTTGCTTGCCCGCGTTCCGGCCGCGGATGAAGAAGCCAAACGCCAGCACCGCAAGGAGAAGAACAGCCGGAATTACCAGCAATCGAAGGCGAACCTGGATCTGCCGGCTTCCGGCGGCGTGCGGCTTCTGCCTCGGTTGCTCGCCATCGCTCCATGGGCGCACGGTTGCAACCATGCGATATCCCAAGCGAGGCACGGTTGCAATATAGACAGGTTGTTTCGGATCATCGCCCAGCTGCCGCCGCAGGGACGTGACCGCCTGATACACCGAGTCTTGCGAGACGGCGACCTCTGGCCATACCTGGGCTAGAAGATCGTCGATGCTGACGACCTGGCCCGATCGCTCGGCCAGGCAGATCAATAAGCGCATGGCGCGCACTTCCAGCCGGACGGTCTCCGCGTTACGCGAGATTTCGCCGGCGGCCGGATCGACGCGCCAATCGCCGATGCATAGGATCTTGTTTTTGGGAGACTCCACGATTCGCACCACGCCGGGGCTGCCGCCGATTCTACCAGCCGGTAATTCCCTTCGAGCTTACGACGCCTGAACAATCGATTTCAGAACTATTCAGAAGGTTTCAGGCGAGTTTCAGGACTTTAGCGGCGGCGGCCGGGTATGGTCGGGGCGGTTCCGTTCGCAAAACAGAAATTTGGCGTTTCACTTTTCTGAGCTTCCATTCTGGAGGGCATGAATGCCGACTCGAACTGCCGATCAAACTTTCCGCAAGAATCGTGGACTGGTGGCGATTGCCACCGGAGGGCTGATCGCAGGAGCTCTGGATTTGACACAGGCGAGCATCTTGTTTGGATGGGACATTCCCAAAGTCATTGCTGCGGGACTGCTAGGACCCAAGGTGATCCATGGAGGAGTTGGCATATATCTGCTTGGCGTCGTCTTGCATTTCTTTATTGCGTGCTCAGCGGCCGCGGTTTACTACGTCGCCAGCCGCAGGCTGCACTTCCTGATCGAGCATCCCCTGGTATGCGGACTGTTCTTTGGAGCGGCGGTGGAAGAAGTTATGAACCTGGTGGTGCTGCCTCTGTCGGCGCTTCGCGCCCGCGGACCTTACGAATTGCATGACCTGATCCTGGGATTGCTGGTGCATATGATCGTTGTGGGATTACCGATTGCTTTCAGCGTGAGCCGGTTCCATGCCAGGCCGCAGCAATCAAACGCATAGAGCAGTCCGAACGTAAGCAGCGAGTTTCCCGAGCGTCCCATCCCTGGCGCGAGAACCCTGTGATCATGCGGAAAATCGATGCCTGCCATCCAATTCGCAAGATCCCAGGATGTTACGAATCGCGAAAAATGGCCGGAAAACGAAAGGTCTAGTACTTCGAAATGTGCAAATCTCATTATGGGAGTGGGCGCGGGCGGCGATAGAGGGCAAAAATGTTAATACGCGGTAAATTGCATAAGTGGTTACTAGTCATCGCTTTAAGGCCTGAAAAATATCTGAACATGAACCGACCAGCCGGTCTTTCCGGGGAAAAGGTCGATGGGGGGCCGACCGTTCCACAGCGTTTTCCACAGGGAAGCGGTGTCTTGAGCAATCTTTGCAAACTCAACTGAGTACAGTACTTACTGGAGTGTGCTCTAGGGGAAACGCTGTACCGGGAAATTATTCCTCGGAAGCGATGCCGCCCTCAGCTAGTGACTCAAATCGGGTGCAGTGTTTGAGGAAGGCCATCTTCACGCGGCCGATGGGACCGTTGCGCTGTTTGGCAATAATGATTTCGGCGCGGCCCTGCAGTTCAGGATCGTCCTGCTTGTAGACTTCTTCGCGAAAGATAAACATGACGAGATCGGCATCCTGCTCGATAGATCCGGACTCGCGAAGATCGGCGAGTTGCGGTCGATGATCGCCTCCACGGCTTTCCGGAGCACGGCTCAACTGCGAAAGCGCGATGACAGGGACCTGCAATTCTTTCGCGAGGGCCTTCAAGCCGCGAGAAATCGCAGACACCTCCTGCGTGCGGTTTTCGAAGCGCTTACCTCCGCCTGACATGAGTTGCAGGTAATCGACAATGATCAGGTCGAGGCGGCCTTGCGATTGCTTGAGCCGGCGGGCTTTCGCGCGCATTTCGCTGAGGGAAATTCCAGGCGTGTCGTCAATAAAGATGGGCGCGTGGGCGAGTTGCTCCATGGCCTTTACGACTCGCTTCGTGTCGTCCTGCCACAGGGAGCCGGTGCGCATTTTGTGCGCGTCGACACGGGCCTGGGAGCAAAGCAAGCGCATCAGCAACGCCTCGCGCGACATTTCCAGCGAGAAGACGCCAACGACTTGCTGATCTTCGATGGAAGCGTTCTCCGCGATGTTCATGACGAACGCGGTTTTGCCCATGGAAGGCCGCGCCGCGATGATCACCAGGTCTGAACGCTGCAGCCCGCTGGTCATCTCGTCAAGGTCGGTGTAGTGAGTGGCGAGGCCGGTGATGCGCTGGCCGCGCTGCAACAGGGCGTCGACCGAACCGAAAGTCTCGCGAACGATTTCCTGCACGCCCATGAAGCCGCGGCCAATGCGTTTTTCCGAGAGCTGGAAGATGGCGGCCTCGGCATCGCTGAGAACGTCTTCGGCTAAATCGCTTTGATCGGAGGCACGCGCGATCGCGGCGCTGGCAGCGGAGATCAGTCCGCGCAGCAATGCTTTATCGCGCACGATCCTGACGTAATGCTCGATGCTCGGCCGCTCGGGGACGCCTTCGACCAGGCTGGAGACATAAGCGACGTCGCCGATGGGCTGCAAATCCTTGTGGCGATCGAGCTCCTCGATCAGCGTGATCATGTCGATAGGGCGCGATGATTCGGCCAGGTCGACCATCCGCGCATAGATGCGGCGGTGCGAGTCCAGGGAGAAGTCCTCGGTTCGCAGGTGTTCGGCGGCCTGGTTGTAGGCGAAGTTGTCGAGCAGGATCGCGCCGAGAATGGATCGCTCCGCGTCTACGTTGGCGGGAAGCGTGCTGACTGCGTAATCGGAAGTAGCCATCGAGGACCCCGAACCCTTTGGTGCCATTATGCCTCATGGGCGAATTAAAAGCGAAACGCAAACTGGAAATGTATTTACCGCGACTCGCCCGTCAGAAAAACAGTGCAGCAGCGGTCGGCGAATGTGGGGCGAAGGGCTGTGAACAACTTGTGAACCTGTGCTCTTTCCTGTGGAAGCCACGCGAAAACTGGTCCCTATTTCGTTAACGAGATCGCGGCTGGAAGTTTCGGGCACGCGGTATGATGAATCGCTTTCCAGACTCCGGAAATGCCACTTATGGCTGCAGCCGAACCAGAAATCGCGCGCTCGTCCGGCCTTCTGCGTCCGTTCATGCCGGAACTGGACACTCTGCGCGGAATGGCCGTGCTGGGCGTGCTATTTCTTCACGGTTTTTACTGGCAGTATGCGCGCCTGTCATTTGGAAAAGCGGCGCGGACATTCCTCAACCTGACGCAGCCGGGATGGGTAGGCGTCCATTTATTTTTCGTTCTTTCCGGATTCCTGATCACCGGGATCCTGCTCGACTCGAAACAGCGGCCCGACTTTTATCGCCGCTTCTACACGCGACGGGCCCTGCGCATTCTTCCTCCGTACTACCTGCTGCTGCTCTTGCTGTTGGTGCTGCGCGCGTCATCGGCGGCTTTCGTCGGGCTGAGCTTTGTATACCTTTCCAACATGACCGAGTTCTTCGGAGTGGCCTGCGACTACGGGCCACTCTGGTCGCTGGCGGTAGAGGAGCACTTCTACATTGCGTGGCCGACGGTGGTGCGGAAGTTGAGCAGCCGGCGCCTGGCCTGGTTCTCCGCGGCGATTGTTGTGGGCATTCCGGTCGCGCGCGCTTACTCCTTCGCGAAGGGCTGGACCGCCGGCCTCGATTGGTATACCTGGTTTGTCGCGGATGGTCTTGCGACAGGCGCGCTGCTCGCTATTGTTCTGCGGAGCGCGATCACACGCAGGCAGGCGCGGACTGTGTGCGGCTGGCTCCTCGGCGGCTGTCTCGTTGCAGCACTCGCCGGCGCACCGTTCGGCATCCTCACGCGCAATCGAATCTTAGGAGCTTCACTGCAGCTCAGCATTATCCATTTGTTCTTCGCCGGCGTCCTTCTCATATTTCTTCTGGTGGGTAGTAGTTCGGCAAAGCGTTTCGTTGACCTGGGGGTTCTTCGTTTTCTCGGCTACATCAGCTACGGACTCTACCTCGATCACATGCTGGCATTTCGGATGTACGACCGGTTCTGCCGCCACTATGCTCCCGGCTGGATTCCCTCCAATGGTCATTTTGGCCTGGTGGTGTGGCGCTTTGTTCTGGCCGGCGGAGCGGCCATTACCGCGGCGTACCTTTCCCGAAGGTTCTACGAGGAACAGTTCTTGCGCTTGAAGGATTCCCTGGTTCCGCGCCCTGGGGCGGAAGTTCGGGAGCGTGTGATCGATGCGGGGCCCGCCATTGATTCCCGCATTGCCTGAGCAGATTCCCAGCTCCGCTTGGGACGAATTCTGCACCGCGGGGAAAGCGGACAAAAATTGAATGCGGCCCAGGGCCAGCCACCCCGGACCGCATCGTTCGTGTGTTCCTGACCTGGCACAGTCGCCGCGGAGGCGGTGACATGAACGCTTCAGCCAGCATCTTCCCACAAGGGGCGCTGCTTGTGCTGAAGCCGGTTTGCGACTCGCGATCATGCGATCGTAAATCTCAAACCGCTGCGGTTCGAGCAGTCTACCTTGCCCTCAAGAGCAAGGCGGGGGAGGAGGCCGCAACGCCCGGGCAACCAGTCGCGCTGTCGCGCGTTTCTGGAAGTTTTCCCCTCGGCGATCCGCTCTCGAGAATCACCGCTACTGCTCGCTCGCCGCAATCATCCGGTCGAGCCAGGAACCATCACGTTTCGCTGGAACCCACTTTCGTATAGTTTGTTGCGAGCCGCAACACAAAAAACCGCGAACGTTGTGAACAAGCTGTGGAGGATGACAGTTCCTTGTGGAAGCCGTAGGAAAACTTAGAAGGAAGATTGGCAAGCGCCATGCGTCATTCGAATTTTCAATGACTTACACGCTGTTAAGAAAATCGGTGCGGCGGGGGCATTTCGTGGTTCCTGTGATTCGCGGGAGGAGGAAAGCAAGTTGCGGTGAGGGGAACCTTTCATCTGAAGCGGTAGCGAGAACGACGTAAACCAATCCATCCAAAAGTCAATTCCGCCAGTCTAAGCCTTGAGAGGATTTCTCATGCTTCGAGTCCGAGTTTGCATACTGGGTCTTTGCGTTCTATTGACGGTCGGTTCACTTCCGGCGCAGGATGCCGCGCCGGCGAATCCATCACAACAACGAAAAACCAGCGAGCCCTATACCGGGGACCTGTCAATTTTCGATTCCCCCGGCCGCGACGAGGCGTTGCAGATCCAGCGCGTCATGAACCTTCTCGGAATCGAAAAAGGCAAAAGTGTGGCAGATCTTGGAGCGGGCTCCGGATGGTTCACCGTCCGAGCCGCGCGCCGCGTTGGATTCGCCGGCAGCGTCTACGCCGTCGACATCAATCCTGAAGCGATCAGCCATATTCAGGCCAGAGCGAACTCCGAAAACCTGAGGAACGTCAAAACGATCCTGAGCAAGCCCGACGATCCTCAACTGCCCGCGAATTCCATTGACGCGGTGCTGCTGCTGAAGACGTATCACGAAGTTGCGCATCCGGAGGAACTGTTGCGAAATCTAAGACAGGCCCTGCGGGCGGACGCGAAGGTTGGAGTGATCGATCGCAACGGCAACGGCGAGAATCATGGGATCGGGAAAGATATTGTGATTCGCGAGGCAAGAGAGGCGGGTTATGACTTGGCCGGCCAATACGACTTTGTAAAAGACGGCATGGACTACTTCCTGGTGTTTACTCCATCAAAGTAAGTTCTTCGAGCAGAAGAGATGTTGCGAGACGCGCCGGGCGAATCAGGTCAAGCGCTCTCGATAAGACCTGCCAGCAGCAAGGCCCGTCGCGGCAGTTCAGAAATGACGATGTGCTCGTGAATGGCATGCGCACCATCTCCTTCTGCGCCGAGACCGTCGAGCGTCGGAATGCCGATGCCCGCCGTAAAGTTCCCGTCAGACCCGCCGCCGACAGCGGCCTCGCCAAGCTTCCAATCGATCTGATGTGCGACCGCTTTTGCTTTTTCGTACAGAGCTGCAACTCCAGGCGTACGTTCCATCGGCATGCGGTTGATGTGCCCTTCGATGGTCAGTTTGCAGCGTCGATCGTGCGGCTTCAACGCGCGTAACTTGCGATCGAGCGCTTTGGCCTGCCCGGCGCTCTTGATGCGCACGTCGATTTCAACCTTGGCTTCGGCTGCGACGACGTTGGTTCGCGTGCCGCCACGAATGATCCCGGGATTCACCGACAAACCTGCTTTCAAATTGTTCAGCTTCCAGAGTGCCTGGATCTGGTGAGCTAACTCGACAATGGCGCTGTGGCCTTTGCCGGGATCGAGTCCGGCATGCGATGAAATGCCGTGGGCGGTAAGGAAATATTCGCCGACGCCTTTGCGCGCCGTTTTGACCGCGCCACCGCCAGCCGCGGGCTCAAGCACCAGCACCGCCGCGGACTGCCGCGCAAGGCTTTCGGTAATCTCGCGTGAAGAATAGCTGCCGACTTCTTCATCCGATACCAGGAAGACGGTCACAGGTCTGGGTAACTTTCCATGCCACGCTTTCAGGGCTTCCACCGCGTATAGCATCAGTGCGACGCCGGCCTTCATGTCGAGCACGCCTGGACCGTGCATGCGACCCTTCTCGACTTTGCAGGGCATCTTCGCGAGCGTACCCAGGGGATAGACGGTATCAAAATGCCCGAGCAGCAATACCGGTTTCTGGGCCGCGTCTCCCGCGAAATCGATTTGCAGATTATCGCCATATGATTCAGCGGGGTGCAGTTTCGCCTTGCCTCCGATGGCTTCGAATGTTCCCGCGAGGAATGCTCCCATGCGATCGGCGGCCGGCTTCTCATCGCTTGGCGACTCAATTTCGACGAACGAGCGGATGGTTTGAAGGAGCGCATCCCGCCGGGATTCGAAATAACTCAGGCGTTCGCGCCAGAGTGAATCTTGTGCGGGCTTTGTATCTCGTAACGTTTTCTTCGGCATTGAGTCGTGTTTCCATCTCTCGGAAAATCAGCGAGAGACAAAACTTCCCTTCATCGGCACCTTTGTACTTGCGAGTCGTACAGTATAATCTTGACGCCGTTTGATGCGAACTATGAGTGAGAACAGCCCTGTCACAGAGTCCTCGGCCGAGGGGCCGAAGACTGTTCTTGATATCAACGAACTCTTCAAAATCCTTCCGCACCGCTATCCATTGCTGCTGATCGACCGCGTGATTGAACTCAAGCGCAAGCAGCGGATTGTCGCCATCAAGAACGTGACTATCAACGAACAGTTTTTCCTTGGACACTTTCCCGGACTGCCGATCATGCCCGGCGTGCTCATTATTGAGGCGATCGCGCAGGCGGGAGGGGCGTTGCTTCTGACCGAAGTTCCGGATCGCAACGACAAGGTCATGGTGTTTACAGGGATTGAACGCGCCAAGTTTCGCCGTCCGGTGGGACCGGGCGATCAGTTGCGGCTTGAGGTGGAACTCAAAGGCTGGCGCGAGGTGCCGGGCATGACCGCCGCGAAAATGCAAGGTTACGCATTTGTCGGCAGCCGAAAAGTTGCAGAGGCGATTGTCTCGTGCCAGCTCATCGACAGTTCGCGCGGACGCGCGGCGAATAACACCCAAGAGTAAGCTGGTGGCGTTCATTCGAAAGTTTGGACCACGAAGAACACTAAGATTCACGAAACAAATCTTGCTCCGTCGCGTTCCATGAACGTACATCCGACCGCCATCATTGATCCGCGCGCGAAGGTCCCGGCGTCGTGCACCGTGGGGCCTTATTGCGTGATCGGACCTGAAGTGGAACTGGGCGAGAATTGCCGCCTTATCTCACACGTGGCGATCGAAGGACCGTCGCGCATCGGGTCGAACAATTCTTTCTTCCCTTTCTGCGCCGTCGGCATGGCCCCGCAGGATGTGACCTACAAGGGAGAGCCCACGCGGCTGGAAATCGGAGATCACAATGAGATCCGAGAATATGTGACGTTGAACCGCGGCACGGTGAAAGGGGGCGGCGTCACCAGAATCGGCAGCCACATTTTGATTATGGCCTATACGCACGTGGGCCATGACTGCGTGATCGGCGACCACTGCATGCTGGTGAACGGCGCAACCATCGCGGGACACGTTACCGTCGAAGAGTGGGCTGTGGTGGGCGCGCTGTGCCCGGTGCACCAGTTCGTGCGGATCGGCGCGCACTCCTACGTCGGCGGAGGAACGACCATCACGCAGGATGTGCTGCCATTTTCCATGACATCGGCGGCGCGCGAGACCCATGCCTACCTGATGAACAAAGTCGGACTCCAACGGCGCGGATTCTCTAAAGAACGTATCGCAAAGATCCATCACGCCTATAAAATTCTGCTCGCCTCGAAGATGAATACGACGCAGGCGGTGGAGAAGCTGAAGTCCGAGGCAGACCGCAGCGAAGATGTGGAGACGCTGATCCGGTTCATCGAGAGCTCGGAGCGCGGAATCATCAAGTAGCCACCTCTCAGCCGCTCACAGCGGAATTGACTTCGATCCATACTGACCTTATTGATGCTGCTCCCAAACTGGCATGCTCAGAGTTCTTCGCCGAGGCAGATGCCAGGAGCAAGCCAGTATCCGCAGTGGGGAAAACCTCTTTCGCCTTGGAAAGCCGATCATGCCCAGTGCACGGGAAGGAACAGCATCAGGACCATGAAGACAATCGTCAGCCCCTCAATCAGCAAAGCGTAGTTCGTCATCCGCTTGGCTTGCGCGAAGCGGGCGAAGAGACGGTTCATCACGAGTCCGACCAGAACCAGCGGGGACGCGAAGACGCGGAACATGCACGCCCACCCGACCAGAGAATTGCTTTGCCCTATGGCTGGGATCGCCATTAGAACCAGGGACACCGGTGCGCTCGCGCTGAGCGCAATCATGATCTTGGAGTAATTCGTGTAAGCGGTTTCGTGGGTGTAGATCACCAGCACCAGGACGAAGGTCACTGCCAGCAGCATGCCGCAGATGAAGAATTCGAGCATGAGGTCGCCGCCGGCCCACATGCCGCCGTACTGAGCGGCGTCGGCAGGATGAGTCTCGTACTGCCAATATCTCCAGACGATCAGAACCGCGGCGATCGCCAATACGCCCACGTACGCACAGGCGACCAGGGCGAGCTGAATTTTCCACGGGATGCGGATCACGGGTTCATGGTAGCGGGGTGATCGCTGAATCGCTTGTAACCGAGGTAATGATGTCTGAGCTCGGGGGCGAGCTCATCGTAAGGGATCCCTCGACTGCGCTCGGGATGACAGATCGGAAAAAGCGAAAGCCCCGAGAGTGCGCCCGGGGCTTTCATGATACTGAACGGCGTTTGCCAAACATCTCCATCATAAATAAGCTATATCGAATGTCAACTGACTTTGGTGTCGAGTACCGCGAGGAGGGCAAGGGAGTTGAACCCTAGTGGCTGCGAGGCCACTCGACATTTGGCAAACGCCGTCCAGTACCCACTGGCAATACCCTCCTAAACGATCGTCCGCCATGAGTGGATTCTACGGCGCGTTTAAGCGTGTCGAACAAGTTGACCCATCATTTTTCGGTTGCGAATTCCATTTCGGGAAACAGCTCGGGTAGCTGAAGACTCCAGCTCGGTTGAGTTCATTTGCACGGCTAGGGATACTTGGACTGCGCTCAGGATGACAAAATAAAAAGGCACGACCGAAGCCGTGCCTTGATAAATCCGCGCTCATCCGCGTGAATCCGCGGAAAAGAAGTTAGTCTCGCACCCCATCCATGAACGCCCGCAGCTTCCGCGAACGAGACGGATGACGCAGCTTTCGCAGCGCCTTCGCTTCGATCTGGCGAATTCTTTCCCGCGTTACCGCGAAGCTCTGTCCGACTTCTTCCAGCGTGTGCTCGCTGCCGTCTTCCAGTCCGAAGCGCATCTTTATTACTTTCTCTTCGCGCGGGGTTAGCGTGCGCAGGACCTGTCCTGTCTGGTCCTTGAGATTCACGTTGATCACCGCTTCCGCCGGAGAAACGACTGCGCGGTCTTCGATGAAGTCTCCAAGATGCGAGTCTTCTTCTTCGCCGATCGGAGTTTCGAGTGAGATCGGCTCCTGCGCGATCTTGAGCACCTTGCGCACTTTTGCGACAGGGATGTCCATGCGCTTGGCGATCTCTTCCGACGTGGGCTCGCGTCCGAGTTCCTGCACCAGCTGCCGCGAGGTGCGGATCAGCTTGTTGATCGTTTCGATCATGTGCACCGGAATGCGGATGGTGCGGGCCTGGTCGGCGATGGCGCGCGTAATGGCCTGACGGATCCACCACGTTGCGTACGTCGAAAACTTGTAGCCGCGGCGGTACTCGAATTTGTCCACGGCCTTCATCAGGCCGATGTTGCCTTCCTGAATCAGGTCAAGGAATTGCAGGCCGCGGTTGGTATATTTCTTGGCGATCGAGACCACAAGGCGCAGGTTGGCTTCAATCAGCTCGCGCTTCGCGGCTTCAGCGTCAACGTCGCCCTGGATGATTTCCCGCTGCGTGCGCCGCAGTTCCTGGTAGCTGACGCCGCAGTCGGCCTCAAGCTTTTCC
>JASLEQ010000437.1 GCA_030151135.1 Candidatus Sulfotelmatobacter sp.
ACTTGGGGTCGGAAAATAGCCGTCGGGCCCTACTCATAAAATCGTTCAAGTCCTCCCCTGAGGCCGCTGGCATCCGTTTCCGGGTGGCAGGAAATCGCGGCCTCGGGGTTTCGCGTTACTTCCGCAAATTTTTCATACACAACGACTCATTACGGTCAGGGATGGTGAGGGGATCTCCAGACTTTTTCTATTCATTCCCGTCAACATTCGAAATGCTAGGGGCAAGACAAGGACGAAGGAAATTTATGCATTGGAAGAATTGGGCTCTGGGTTTGTCATTGTTTGTTCTCCCTGCAGTGGCTGTCGCCTCGACATGTAATTCAAACGGTGATTGCCAGACCGGCACGATCTCCGGGCCATTTACAACGTCGCAAACCGCACAGTACACCACGACCGCCCCGTTTGCGATCTGCCAGTCGGCTGCGTGCTCCTCGGGAAACTGGAGCGGCACATCGATCGAAGGTATTGACGCCGTTCAGAATCTTGGAAACTCCTACCAGTTTTTCGACAATCAGGGCGTCAACATCGATCCAAATATCGCCGTCGGACCGAATGTGAGCCGACAAGATGGTCAGGTCTTGGAATGGGTGAATTCCTCGTTCATTCAGGCGTTCGATAAGGTAACGGGCCAACCCATTTTCACCAAAGTCGGCGGCACCACGGCGATTCCTCAGAATGTCGCCGTTCTCTGGTCGCCTGGCACGCAGCCCGAATGCAACCAGAATCTTGCCGGTAACGTGCAGGTGATCTTTGATCGCCTCGATAATGCATTTGTGATCAGCCGCCGCGTGACCTATACGAGCGGCGCTCAGCACTTGGCTGCCTGGTGCATTGCGGCGAGCTCCGACAGCAACCTCGCAGCACCTACGACCAAATGGTTCGCCTATGAGTACAAAATGGCTTCCGTCATCCCTTGTACCCCCGCTTCGCTGAACTGTACAACCGGCAGCTACCAGCATTATTTTCCGGATTGGCCACGGATTGGAACTTGGTCGAGTGGCTTTTACATCAGCTTCGACCTGCAGGATCCCAATCAAGGATATGTTGAGTCTGGCCTTGAGGCTTGTCAGCTGGATCGCACCGCCATCGTTGCTGGCAGCCCGACAAGCCCGATGAGTTGCTACGTTTACTCCGTGCCGACGTCTCAGCGGCCATCGTTGATTCACTCAGTCGATGTTGCTGATATCGACAGCCCCACCGCCCCACCCAATGGCGCGCCGGAATACTTCCTCGCCATCGTCAACCCCAGTAACGCTCAGCAGAACCTTGGGGGATTGCACCCCTGCACGAGCACGACGACGCCATGCACATCCAATCAGTTGGCTCTATTCACATGGGGCTCGGGCGGGTTCGCTGGCCCAAATTTCCTCACCGTGAACCCTTATGTTCCAGGGTGCTACAACACGTCGTCATCAAGTCAGGTCGCGAATACCTATTGCGTTCCCGAACCGAGCACCAAGCCATCCGATATAGGGGCTTACGGAAGGCCGAACTGTGGAAACTACAACACTCCGTGTCTTGACTCGCTCGGAGATCGGGTGGCAAATCGGCTGACCTACAATCATCTGGTTTCGTCCGGCGGCCGTCCCAATGGTGAGTTCCTTACTGCTTCCCATGTGGTCACCGAAAGCACAAACAATATGCGGACCGGGATTCGCTATTACGTCCTGAACGTAGGCAACGGGCAGGCTTCCGTCGCTCTCAACAGCGGCGGATCCGCTGCTCCAGACATGCAGGATCCAAAGGGAGTGCAGTTCTTCCTGATGCCCAGCGCCGCCCTTGATCAGAACGGAAATCTGGGTCTTACCTTCACATCGTCGGGCACTGCAGGGCATCCGGCCGTCTGGTTCGACGTTCTGCCTTGGAACACGAGCGCAGGTTCCTGGAACAACGCATTCGATCCTGCTACGCTCATCGTTCAAGGTGCCGGGGATGAAGAGAACAGCAACCGCTTTGGAGAGTACGCGGCCACCGTCCTCGATCCATCCGACAACGTCACTTTCTACGGGATCGGAGAGTATTTCAATACCAGTCAAACAGGCACGAGCAATTGCGGAGTGCCTACCGGCAAGTGTTACACCTGGCAGACTCGCATCTTCCGTGGTCAGTACGGAGTCCAGTTCTAACTTCGGACAAAGCCGGTTTCGTTAGTCAAAACAGCAGCGGCTGGAAACCATCCCAGCCGCTGTTTTTGTAGGACCTGATATTCGTCCCCACTTCGACAACAATATCGAAATGGTCGAATTGCGGGTTCCTGTCTAACTCCTTGCGGACTCAAAGCCGGTCCCCCTGGGACGGAACGCCAGAGAAGCCCTTGTGGGGCTCCTCCGGTCAAAAAGTAGAGCAGGTCACTGTTCGAGCATCACGGGCATGGTACCGACCGTGATCGACTGTCCGCCACTCACGGTAGTGCTGCTCGGCGCCAGCGTACCCAAGTTGAACGAAACGTAATTGCTGTATCCCGAAGGAACGGTAATGGAAGTGCCGGCCGAGTTCGTGCTCCAAACCCATTGCGCTGTCTTGCCGCTGGTTTCCTTGAAGCCACAGCTCCATGTCACTCCATCGGAAGTCGCACACGGCGAAGTGAACGTCCCGCCCAGCAAATTCGTCATCATGTAGTTCCAGGCATTGGCGTAGCTTGTCTGTGATCCAATGTTCGCGTTCCAGGAATACCAGTCCATGCCCTCTGAGTTGAGCGAAAGGACAATCATTTGCCAACGTACCATTTGCCCAATGCAATCAGTGTCTGAGAACACACAGTTATATGGAGGAATATAGGCCTGGAAGCCAGTTTCGGTGATCTCCCAGGGCTTCGAGCCCCAGCCGGGAACAGACTGCATCCCGCTAAGCATCTGGTTAAGGCGCGTAATGTTCGACGAATCGTCCGGAGCCACTTCAGACGTTCCGCTATTTAAATACTGGTGCCATACCACGACATCAGAGAGCGTGCCGCCGGATGCCGGTGGATACTGATTCTCATACTGCAGCCACTGGACCGTGTACTGCGGATCTACGGTGGAAGCCATCGTCATGATGACGGCGTTTGGCACGTTGTCCCGAATGATTTTCACCGCGGGATACACCATCTGGTAAATTACCAACTCACCCGCTGACGTGTTGTCGTACCAGAAAGTCGAGTTGTTCGGTTCATTCCACATCTC
>JASLEQ010000514.1 GCA_030151135.1 Candidatus Sulfotelmatobacter sp.
ACCAAAGGTTGTCAGGCAAATCAAAGAATACAAGCAGGTCTTGCAAGCACAAGCAGACGGAGTACTTCATTCGTACCGACTCGTCGCAAGGAATCTAGTCGCAATCGCAGAAATGAGCCACGGTGCCCGCGAAGTCGGACCTGCGGTTCGAGCTGTAGCGAACGGAGAGGAATTGAGGATAAGTTCCCCTGCGAAGGTCGGACTCGTTATTTTCGGTTTCGACGCTGACCAGAAAGCGGAAGACAGCATCGGCTACAAGCACTTTGAGAAATTGAAAAGGGAACTGGGTTCTGAATCAGTGCGCACGAGTGGCAAAGCCGATGGTTTGAAGCTCCGCGTTTTGGGATGAAGAATTGACGAGCGGCGGGGGCATGCGGCAACGAGTTCAAGCATGAGACATTTCCCAGGTTCCAAATGCGGAAGCTGGGGTTTCAACACCGCGCCAAAACAGAAGGCATCGTATGTTCGTTAACCAGATTCGTTGATTGCGCCATGGAAAGACGCGCTGCATGAAGCGGCAGGCTGGCGGAAGGAACTTATGCAACCGAGCGAAGATGTCCGGCAGATGCTCACTCATATAGCTGACCGCAACAAGCGCTGCCAGGCGGCGCGCAAGGCCGGCGAGCCGGAGATCGGCATTTTCTTCGTATACAACGTTCACGTCCTGATGGCAGGAACGCCATTGAGTCTGGCCGGCTCGTACGGCGAGTATGGCCACGAGACCTTCTGGAAGAATCTGCAGCGCAATGACATCGTTCCGCGGGACATCGAGTATGACGCAGTTCCTCGCGGGCGCGTGGAGTACGACATTCACGAAAAGAAGTTCCACGTCCATGCTGACCCTTGCATTCTCAAGAATAGGAAGGCGCTGGACGAGATCGAACGCGAGTTCCATCTTCCTTCGGCGAACACCGGGGAACCTGCGCGCGATCTGCACTACGTCTGCCCCGGCTGTGTCAGGCCGAGGGTGACAAAAGAGCAGGAAGAGGAGGGCCGGTCTTCTGAAGAAGCAACAGATGGCGGTGCATCGCTCGTAAGGGGGTTCAGGGAGGGTTGAGACGAGAAGACCCGATTTTTGAGAGGTTCTCGGTCTGGCGAGAGCGATGGACGGCTCTCGCTGACTATCAAGGGCCATTCGTTCCAGACATTGAATCGCGTATTGATCGACTTTTGAGCCTCTGGAGTGAGCCAATTCCAGGCCAATGGCAACGGGGCCTGGATGTTCAGTTGCTCACGAGCCGCTACCGGCGCCGGGATACTGGACATCCTCACACCGGCGAACACACAATCGAACACGAGATCTTGGTCACTTATTTCGAACAGGTCTCTTGTCTCGGAGTGAAGCTGGTTGATGGAATCAATGCATTTCCGCTATGCATAAACGTGAGCAGACGAGGGCGCAATGGGAACGTGGAAGCGGATTTACTGCTTCTGGGCACAGACGGCTCTGCTCAGCACCTCTTTTTGTGCGAGGTGAAACACCAGAGCAATAATGCCTGGTATGCAACGGTGGAGTGCTTACGGCAATACAAGCTATTCTTGAGCAACCCTGAAGCGAAGCGGATATTTGTCCACCGTCAAAGTACTAAGCGTATGCCGCCGGAGATTGCGTCTACCGCGCTGATTGTCGCGCCCGAAGCTTTCTACTCTGCTTCCGGCAAGAAGCTGAATGCAATCCAACCGGCAAGAAGCCTGATCGCGCGCATGAATCATGGCTTCGGGATTGATGTTCGGCTCGCAATTTGGGATCGGGCCAGGATGGCGATTCGAGAGCTCTAACGACCCTGCTTCGGGTCCCGGCTGAGAGCTTTGGAGTGTGTCATGAAAGGGCCCGCGTCGTCAGCCCAGCATAGGGGCCGCAAACGATCAATATGCTAACGTGTTGTTACACGCCGGCCCGCACTGCGCCTTCGGGAATGCCAGGGGCTCACACGTGCCGAGGGTGCGGACCGCCGATTCCAAGAGGGCGCCGCGTGAGGGGGGATGGGAATTCAGGTAGCGCTGAAACATTTGACAATGTATCGATACGAGACTGCGGTTACGCTCAGTCCTCAAATCATACGGTTACGCCCAGCACCGCATTGCAAAACGCCCATTCTCAGCTACTCTCTCGAAGTCAGCCCCGCCGCACACTCCCTGAATTGGCAATTCGATCCATGTTCCAACCAGGTGGCGCGGGTTGTGTTTCAGCACAAAGCCGAAGAGTTAGCGGTCGAAGTCAATCTCGTTGCTGATCTCTCGCCTATCAATCCATTTGACTTCCTCCTTGACCCGGCAGTGGAGGAATATCCATTCAAGTACGCCCCTGACATGGTTCGGGATCTTCGTATCTATTTAGCGGTGGATCCCCCGGGCCGCTTGCTGAAGGCCCTGCTTGAACCCTGGCAGAATCAGCGCACCGGCACGCTCAATCTGCTGCTCGCTCTTAATCGCAAAATCAGGGATGAGGTCGCTTACGGCGCTCGCCTGGAATTTGGAATTCAGGCCTCTGAGGAGACGTTGCATAAGCGTTCAGGTTCCTGTCGCGATTCTTCGTGGCTCCTCATCGAAAGTCTTCGAAATCTGGGGATCGCGGCACGTTTCGTCTCGGGTTACCTGGTTCAGCTTGCGGAAGAGAAGACGGGTTCACCTACTCCAGGTGCCGACCCGCTGGACGATTGTGCGGCTCTGCATGCGTGGGTTGAGGCTTACTTGCCTGGTGCAGGCTGGATCGGGCTGGATCCCACGTCAGGCCTTCTCGCGAGCGAAGGGCACATTCCGCTCGCCTGCAGTTCAATCGCTTCCCAGGCCGCGCCGATCTCGGGAACGACCGAGCGCGCCAGCACAGACTTCAGCTACGAACTCCGGGTCCGGCGTCTTGACGATTCGCCGCCCCAGGGCGAAGCCGACTCCGAAGGGGAGTGGAAGCGGATACGCCAGGTCGCGCTGCGCGTCGATGCGGATCTTGAGGCCCACGATGTTCGCCTGACGATGGGGGGTGAGCCTACCTACGTGAGCCGGGACAACCCGGAGAGCGCCGAGTGGAATATCGATGCGCTCGGGGACGACAAGCGGGCGCGCGGCCTGGCCATGATCAGGGCTCTTCGCGAACGGAAGGCCCCCGGCGGAATGCTCCACTACGGCCAGGGCAAGTGGTATCCCGGCGAGCAATTACCTCGCTGGGCGCTGAGCTGCTTTTGGCGACTGGATGGCGTGCCGGTGTGGGAAGATGCGAGTCTTATCGCGCTGGAAGGCCATGACTACGAATTCGCGGCGGCGGATGGCCTGCGGTTCTTGCGCGCCCTGACGCGGCGATTGCAGGTGAGTGCCGAAGATATTCTGCCTGCCTTTGAGCAGGACGCGACCACAGCGGAGCCGGCCGGCTACGTCCTGCCGATTCGCCGACGGCAGCCCGGGGGAGTTCTCCGCTGGTCGAGCCAGTGTTGGTTTCCCAGGACCGAGAGTCTTCTTCTGTCGCGCGGAGACTCGCCCATTGGCTATCGCATTCCCACCGCGGCCATACCCTGGACAGCGCCCGACGAACTGCACTATGAAATGGATGAGGCGCCCTTTGCGGACCGGGTTAAGCTGCGGCCAGACAAGCAGGTCCGGGTGGACTTATTCGAAACGCCGCCCGAGCCAGACCCGCTGCCCCCGGTCCTTAGCGCGTCCGACGCCGCCACCGAACTCATCCGTCCGTGTCTTTGCATCCAGGTTCGTGCCGGGCGCATGCATGTTTCGCTCCCTTACGCACCCGTCATTGCGGACTATCTCGACCTAGTGGCCGCAGTGGAAGACGCCTGCGGGCATCTTCGGATGCCGGTCTGGCTGGAGGGGTATGCCCCCGCTGCCGACCCTCGCATCGGTTCATTCAGCGTCACTCCCGACCCGGGCGTACTCGAAATCAACCTTCCCCCCGCCGGCAATTGGAACCATCTGGAAGAGATTGTGACGGTGGTCGACGACGAAGCCCGCTGCAACGGATTGGTCTCTGAAAAGTTCACTTTCAACGGCAACCAGGATGCGACCGGCGGCGGCAGCCACATCGTGATCGGCGGGGCGACGCTGGCCGACAGTCCCATCCTGCGCCGTCCTGATCTGCTCCGGAGCATGCTCGCGTTCTGGCAGAATCATCCGTCTTTGTCTTACCTGTT
>JASLEQ010000679.1 GCA_030151135.1 Candidatus Sulfotelmatobacter sp.
AGCGCCTCGAACAGCTCATCGAGCGTGCCGAACCCGCCGGGCAGGAACACGAACGCCTGCGAGTACTTGACGAAGATGGTCTTGCGGACGAAGAAGTAACGGAACTCGATGCCGATATCGACGTAGTCGTTGAGCCCCATCAAGTTGGTGCGCTGCTTTCGCGCAGCGCATTTACCGATTTCAAAAAACGGCTGGATCATACCGAGTATGGCGGAGCGCCGCTCTTGGGCGTGAAAGGTGTGTGCATCATCACGCACGGATCATCCAATGCAAATGCGATGAAGAATGCAGTGCGGGTCGCTGGTGAGTTTTACGAGAGCCGGATCAATGAATCCATCGAACGCGGACTGGCCGCGGTGCGCCCAATCGAGGCCGCTGCGCGCGGATAAACGTCTTCAAGTTCCTGCTGCACCTTAACCGGCTTAGAAGCAAGATTCTCTCGGATAGGAATTCTCATGACAGAAAGCAAGATCGCACTGATTTTCCCAGGCCAAGGTTCGCAAGTGGTCGGCATGGGGAAGGAGTTGGCGGAAAAGTATCCGGAAGCACGACAGACGTTTGCCGAAGCTGACGAGGCCCTGGGATACGAGCTTTCGAAACTGTGCTTTGAAGGGCCGGAGGAAGAGTTGCGGCTTACGGAAAAGACGCAGCCCGCGATTCTTACAACCTCGATTGCGGCATTTCGGGTTTTGCAGTCGCGAATTCCAAGGCCTGCTTTTGTGGCCGGTCACAGCCTTGGAGAGTACTCAGCGCACGTGGCGTCTGGAACAGTCACTTTCGGCGACGCGGTGCGCACCGTTCGCAACCGAGGGAAGTATATGCAAGAGGCCGTGCCGGTCGGGGTAGGAGCTATGGCGGCGATCCTGGGGATGAACCTGGATACGGTCACGGCAGTTTGCCAGGATGCGGCGCAAGGAGAAGTCTGTTCTCCGGCGAACATCAATTCTCCCGATCAAATTGTTATTTCAGGAAATATGGCTGCCGTAGAGCGAGCGGCAAAGCTGGCCGATGAGCGCGGCGCCAAGCGAGCGAAGTTGCTGCCCGTGAGCGCCCCCTTTCATTGCTCGCTTATGAAGCCGGCGCAGGATCGTCTGGAAGGCGATCTAGCAAAGCTCAGTTGGAACAAGCCGGTGTACCCGGTGGCGTGCAATGTCGATGCCGAGCTGGTAACCGATCAAAATCGCGCATTGAACACCCTGGTTCGGCAGGTCACGGGATCGGTAAAGTGGGAGCAGTGCATGCGCCTGCTTATCGCGCAAGGCGTCGAGTTGTTCATTGAAGTCGGGCCGCAGAAGGTTCTCACCGGATTGATGCGGCAGATCGACCGCTCGAAAACCTGCTTGAGCGTGGGAGATGAGGCATCGCTGGTGAAGACGGTGGAAGCGTTATCCGAAGTACGCACAGACAAGCCGTTACCCAGCTAGTGTGATGAATCAGATGAATCAGCGCGGTCGGACTGTGGAAGCCGATCAAGGCGCCGCGGTGAATGTCCGGGCGGTACGACGTTGCGCATTGACTAACCCACACAGGCCGCCGTCTCTCAATGGAAAGTCGGCCACATCCTCTGTGGCGCTCGCGCTCTTGTTGCTCATCGGTAACGTCGGCGCGTCGTACGGCCAAACCTCGCAAGATGGTTTGGCAGGAACCAGTTCTCCACTGCCAGCAGCTCAAATTGACCTTTCTACGATCGGCTACCGAACACCGCCGCTGATCGATCGGACCGTTGAGGACGAACCTACCGTCTCTTTGAACTTCGTCGATGCCGGGCACGTACTGGTCACTTTTGATCCGAAGAAAATGTTCCATCGGCTCCCTGAGTGCACCTCGGCGCACCAAGACAGGCTGATGCATGCCGCCGTGCTGGACCTTGGGAGCGGCAAACTTGTGACCCAGGCAGATTGGTATCTCCACGACCACCGCCCATACCTATGGCCCCTGGGTTCGGGAAAGTTTCTGTTGCGGAGAAGCCGCGCGCTCTATGTTGTGGATGCAAGCCTGCGTGAGGAACTGCTATGGAGCTCTCCGAAAGATCTGGTGTGGACCGCGGTGACACCCAAGGGCGATCAGATCATTGTGGAAACAGCTGAAGAGCAAGAGGTGCCTGCACCGTCCAAAGGTAAAACCGCAAACGGTCTTGCCGAAGCGGCACCGAAATTTGTTGCGCAGTTTCTCGATGCCACGACGCTGTCCGCACAACGGACAATTCCGCTGAATAACATCGTCGATGTCACGGGTACGAGCACGGGCTATGCCGATCTTGTTCATCATGGCGACATCTGGTTAGTGCGTTTTGGGCCGAATGCGAAGGTAAGACACAATATCGCGCGCGTGAGATCACAAACCGTGCCTGTGATTTTTTACGGAAGCAACAATACGCTGCAGATTGGGTGGTGTGCTTCGCGGAAATGCGATTTGAGCGTGAGCTCGTTCACTCTGACGGGCTCTCGCTTGTGGCATCAACGCTGGAGCGAGTTCCGCGTTGCCCCGGTAGTCGTTCGCAGTGAAGATAACAGCCGTTTCGGCGTAAGTACAATGCAGCGGAGAACGGACACTGAAGTGACAGCGCCGGTGACAGCATCCGACGGGACAGACATCTTCCAACTTGATCCTTCCGAGCGCGATGTTTTCCAGCAAGACATCCAAGTATTGGACACCGCAAGCGGCAAGTCCGTCTTTTCGTTGGATGTGATACCGGCCATCCGTACGGGACAGAATTTCTCACTCTCTCCGGATGGCCGGAAACTTGCCGTCCTCCATGGGAATCGACTGGAGATTTTCGAACTGGGGCCGGTCTCGACAGAAGAACAGGCCAAGTTCGCTGCGCTGAAAAGTGCGGGCGAAGATTTGTCCGCATTGACTTCGTCGGCGGACGATCAACCTCAAGATCCCAGCCAAGAAGCAGTGAGTGCCGGGTCCGACGCGCCAAGCGAGAACCTGCAAGACGAGGAGGCCGTAAATCAGGCTGCCAAGGCTGAACAGTCGACTTCCGCCGACGAAAGCCAGAAAATTCCCGGAACTTCTTCTGCCGGCATCATGACCTTGAAGGTAAGCACGAGGGCCGTTGTCGTAGACGTGGTCGTGACCGATGCGAAAGGGCATCCAGTCAACGGGTTGGCCCGGCAGGAGTTTCAGCTTACTGAAGACGGTAAGCCGCAAGCCGTGGGCTCGTTCCGCGAGTTTACCGGCGCAGTGCCACCAGCGGACTCGACTCCTCCGGCCGTCAAAGCGCAGCCCAACGTCTTCAGCAACCAGACCCACGGCCCCGATCCGGCAGCAGCGACGGTCATCCTTTTTGATCTGCTTAACACCCCAGCACAGGATCAGATGTATGCCCGGGATCAATTGATTAAGTTCCTGGAGGCGAAGCCCAAGGACATGCAAATTGCCCTCTGCGCTTTAAGCTCCGGATCATCAAATTTGCGATTGATTCAGGGATTTACGCCCGACGAGGCGTTGCTTCTCTCGGCGGTGAGAAGCAAGAAAGGCAAACCCGAATCGCCACGGTGGCAGGGATCGGGGGACGAAGCTGCCAATTCAGTAGGCACGGTCGCCGTTCTTGCGCAGGGTGGACGCGCGAGCGGCTACGGAAATCTTCTTGGTGCGTTGCAGGGGATGGAAGATATTCAGCACGTCGAAGAAACGGATTCGCGGGTTAACATCACCACGGATTCCATGATGCAGCTGGCGCGTTATCTCTCCGCAATTCCCGGGCGAAAGAATTTGATATGGCTTTCAGAATCATTTCCAGTTGCGATCGGAATTATTGAAAGTGTAAATAATTCGGCCGTCGAGAACAGAAATTACAGCCAAAAACTGAGGCGCATGACCAACCTGCTGGCCGAATCGCAGGTGGCCGTTTATCCCGTGGATGTCCGAGGACTAGTCGCGGGCGGCTTTCAGGCAGCTGGTTCACGTTCATTGATAGGACCACCTCCACTGGATGCGGGATCCGTTGGCAGCGCGAAGATACTTACGCCGACTTCACAAACCCCGCCGGGATTCGGAGAACTGGATGAACTCGTGGAGGAAAGGAACACTCTTGCCGAAGTCGCGACGGCCACTGGCGGCAAAGCCTTCTACAGCGCCAATAATATTAGCGCAGCGATAAATACGGCGATCGAGCAAGGATCGAATTACTACACGCTTTCCTATACC
>JASLEQ010000689.1 GCA_030151135.1 Candidatus Sulfotelmatobacter sp.
TCTGAACTGCTGGGAGACTTGCGGATAGACCTGCGCTTGAACAGCAGACTTCTCCTCAATTATGTTCGGTTGACGCTTTATAAACGAAACGGTGGGCCAACCGATTGGCGAGCGATACAGAAAAAGATTCGGCGGTTCGAAACTCAGCGGGCTTAGGGCGGCCACTCCAGATTCCGATCTTTCGGCATCTGCTGCTCGCAGATCTTGTCTCCGATATTGGCACCTTCATGCAGAACGTTGGCGCGGCGTGGTTGATGGTTTCACTCCACGCCGGCCCGGGTTACGTCGCGCTCATACAAACTGCGGCTTCGTTGCCTTACTTCCTGCTAGCACTCCCTGCCGGTTCGGCCGGCGATATCTTCGACCGCCGCAAACTCGTTTTGTACACCGAAGCCTGGATGGTTGGGATTGCATTGCTTCTGGCCGTTCTTACTATTAGCGGCCTCACTTCACCCTGGTTGCTGCTTGCGCTGACATTTGCGCTTTCCGCCGGAGATGCGTTCGAAAATCCGACATGGCGGGCCATCCTGCCTGAATTGGTCTCCAAGGAAGACCTGGCGGCGGCATCAGCCCTGAACGGAATCGAATTCAATCTCGCCCGAGCAGTAGGACCCGCGGTGGCGGGAGCGGTGATTGCCGCCGCCGGCGTGGCGATCGCTTTCTTCGCGAACGTCGTCTCTTTCTTAGGGGTCATTCTCGTGGTCGCGAGATGGAAGAGGCCTGTTCGCAATCGGACAGCCCCGGCAGAAACAATGACCGGGGCCACAGCCGCGGCCATTCGCTATGTTCGCAACTCGCCTGCGATTCTTACTGTGTTGGCTCGAACCGGCATCGTCATGTTCTTTTCCAGCACACTGTTCGCACTACTGCCGTCGGTCGCGAAGAGCGTAAATGACAGTGCGATCGGTTATGGAGTGTTGCTGGGATGCTTTGGGGCAGGTTCGATTGGCGGTGCCTTGATTATGCAAAGGCTACGCGCTCGATGTTCGACGGAAACGCTTGTCTCAGCGGGCGTTGTGGCCGTGGGCGTCGGAATCGTGACGATCGCTCGTTTGCACAGTTTGAGTACGCTTGCTCCGATAATTTTTGTCAGCGGCGCGGCATGGGTTCTGTTCATTTCGCTCATTAATGCTTTGGTCCAAAACCTGGCCCCGGAGTGGGTACGAGCAAGAGTGCTGGCAATTTTCTCACTCGTCTACATGGGGAGTTTTGCTCTGGGAAGTGCGGCCTGGGGTGGGGTGGCTCAGAGACGCGGGATCGGGGTCGCTCTCCTCTGCTCCGGGGTCGGAACCATTGCCAGTGTGATTTTTGCTGCATTCGCCAGACTTCCGGATTCCACGGCTGATCTCACTCCCTGGAATCACTGGCGTATGCCCGTTGTCGTCAAAGAGGTTGACGCCGAGCATCTTGAGGGTCCAGTCCTGGTCACAATCGAATACTCCGTCGTTTCAGGACAGGAGGCAGAGTTTATGGAGGCGATCCGCAAATATGCCCGGACAAGGCGTCGCGATGGTGCGTACCAGTGGGGAATCTATCGCGACACAGAAGCGGCCAACCGGTTTGTGGAGATTTTCCTGGTGCACTCGTGGGCAGAACATCTTCGCCAACACGAGCGCCAGACAAAAGCGGATCGTGAACTTGAGCAACGCGTCTCCGAGTACGTGGATAGCGAGCCGCAGGTGCGACACCTTCTTTACGCGGATTCCATGAAATCGTAGCCACGAGCCCAGCGTCTCCCCGTTACGGATTGGGCTTCGGATCATATCGGCTCGAGACAGTCTTGTTAATCGAGGAGGTGAGGGCGGTTACGACCCTCTCATGCAGCGACTCTGCTTCGCCGCTTTGTGCTTCGCATCCATTTGCATCGTAGTCGAACTCCGGTACGCGTTCATGCCAGGCTCGACTAGAAATCTGTGGACAGGCTGAGTTCTTTCCATGCTCTTGCTTCTTCTAATCGTGCAAGGTCGTTCTTCTCCGCGCCGTTATATGCATCGCTTCCGAGCAACAGTCGCAGGGGAGGTTTCTGTTCCTGCGTGAGCCGAACGATCGCTTGAGCCGCTTTCTTCGGGTCTCCGGGCTGCTTACCGTTATAGGCGCGCTGAAACCTGGCCGTTGCTCCAACAGTCGAGTCGTATTCGGGATGCCCTTCGCTCAACTTGGTGGAACTGCCGGCGAAGTCCGTGCGGAAGCCGCCTGGCTCGATGATCGTGACCTTGATGCCTAGCGGTGCCACTTCGCGCGACAAAACTTCGGAGAAACCTTCCACGCCCCATTTCGCCGCCGAATAAGGCCCGCGCCCTGGGGGTCCGATCCTTCCGCCCATCGAGGAAAACTGAACGAAATGGCCCGCCTTCCTTTCGCGAAAGTACGGGAGAGCTGCCTTCGTCACAATGATGGTCCCGAAGAGATTGGTTTCTATCTGTGCGCGGAAATCCGACATCGGCGTATCTTCGACGGACGAGAGATTGCCATATCCTGCATTGTTGATAACAACGTCCAGCGAGCCAAACGCATCTATTGCCGTCTTCACCGCACCGGCAGCCGACGACTCGTCGGTCACGTCCAGTTCGAAGAGCTTCACCTGGTCA
>JASLEQ010000697.1 GCA_030151135.1 Candidatus Sulfotelmatobacter sp.
CCTGAACTGCCATACAAGCGGGCTGCAGCCGCCCATCCCCGACACGGCTAATAAATTCACCGGAAAGCCGTTCCTTCACAATGGAATCACTTGCGAGCGTTGCCATGGCGCAACTGCCGGGCACATTGCGGGCAAGGGTCCGATCGTGAATCCGGCAAAGCTGCCGGTCGAGCGGCGCGACGCCATCTGCATGGAGTGTCACTTCGAGGGCACAGCAGCCATAGAACAGCCCGGCAAGCGCCTTTCCGACTTTCACCCCGGAGACAGGCTTTCGGACTACATACACTATCTCGTGCTCCGCCAGAACGAGCCTGACCGGGCCGAGGCGCTGAGCCAGGTTCAGGCTCTATCAATGAGCGTGTGCCAAAAAAAGTCCGGAGATCGGATGTGGTGCGGCAGTTGCCACGATCCTCACTTTGAGCCTGCTGAAGCAAACAAAGTGGCCTATTACCGCGGCAAGTGCCTTAATTGTCATGGAGAGGCTTTCGGCGCCCGGCACCATCCGGATAAGCCGGATTGCATGCATTGTCATATGCCCGCGCTCCCCAGCGCCGACGTCGCTCACACCGAAGCAACGGATCATCGCATTCTGCGTAATCCCGTGCTGCCTCAACTAATCACGCGTGTGCCCGGACCGACGCTCGAAATCTTTCCTCAGAATGACGCGGATCTCATGACCACCAGAGATCTCGCGCTCGGATGGCACGCGCTCGCACAACGCGGCATGCAGGGAGCCGAAAGCCAGGCCGACAAGTACCTTCAAAAAGCCACCACCGAACAGCCGAATGATCCCGACGTGCTCGAAGCATTAGCCTTTGTCGAGCAAAAGCGCGGCCACGAGAAGGATGCTCGCGATCTCTACGAAAGAGCGCTGAAGGCGAATCCACGGTCCAATACGGCCGCGACCAATCTCGGGATTCTGGATGCTCACGCCGGAGACCTTCGCGACGCTGTGAAGTTATGGCAAGGAGCGTTTGCCCGCGTTCCCTACCGCAGCGAGATCGGGATCGACCTCGCCATCGTATTCTGTGCCGACAAGCAGAAGAATGTTGCGCGCGAGTATCTCAACCGCGTCCTCGAGTTCAATCCCGATTACGGCAAAGCCAAACAGCTGCTGTCGCATCTCAACGATGATTCGGGAGAATGCAAACCTTGAAATCACTGGAACTGCCGCAAAGAGGGCGGCACGGACAGCTCGGAACGACAGTGCAGCGAAGCCTCGCGAAGACACCACCCGCTCATTTCCCTCGGTAAACTACTTTCCCCGCCACCATCGTCCACAGGATCTTGGTCTCCTGCATCTCGTCTGGGCTCACCGTCAGCACGTCGCGATCGAGCAACACTAGATCCGCGCGCTTGCCCGGTGCGATCTCTCCGATCGAATCCAGATTCAGAGCCTTCGCAGAGTTGCGTGTATAGGCGTAAAACATGGCCTCACGCGGCATGTCCTGGCTTGGATCCAGAATTCCTTCGTCTCCTTTTCTGGTTTCCGCTTTGTAGACCGCGCGAAATACATTCGCTGTCGATACCGGCCAGTCGCTCGCCCCCGAGATGACTCCGCCATTGTCGAGAATTGACCGGGCCGGGTATTGCCATTGGTAGATCTCAGGATCGATGTACGGCTTGAGAATTTCGATTGTGTCATTCGAAGCTTCCGCCCAGAACAGCTGCAGGGCGCTGATCACTCCGAGTTCGCGAAATCGTGGAAAGTCTGCCGGCCGAACAAACTGTTCGTGCGTGATCGTATCCGGTAGATGCGAATCCCCGTTTGCGGTGCGAGCTGCCGCGATTCCGTCGAGGGCAGATTTCACCGCCCCGTCGCCAATCGCGTGGACGTGGATGATCAAACCTTCTTTGTCGGCGGCGATGCACAGCTGATTGAACGTGTGCTGGTCATAGAGGAGATCGCCGTTGCGCCCCGAATTCCTGTAGGGCTTCGTCAGATGCGCGGTTTGAGATGGATATTCCGCAACACCATCGGCGAAAACTTTGATCCCAGTAACATGCAGGTGCGGAATATCGCCGTACGTCTTCTGTTGCTTGTGGACGAACTCCAGTTCCGCAGGAGGATCCTTGGCCAGAACTCGTGGGAAGGCAACCACTTCATTGTTGAGCTCGCCATGATCGGAAAGCATCTTGTATGAGCGCAGTGAATTTTCAGGGGCGCTCGGTTCCAGCCATGCTGTAATGCCGAGGCTGAACTCGTAGTTGAGAGCCGCCCGGCCCGCCGCTAAAATCTCGGCATCCGTCGGCGCAGGCATCAGTTTGTCGACTCTTTCCTGACCCTCATCGACCAGGAATCCATTCGGCTCGAACGTCTTTTTGTCGTAGCCGAAGTAGCTGCGTTGGTCTGCGCTGAGACTTTTCATATACGCGGCGTTGATGCCGGCGCGCTGCAGCATGGCGCGATTCGCCCATGCAGTGTGGCCATCCATACCGCGAAAAATCAGCGCCTGCTTCTCATAAGGACCGGTGCTGAAATCCTGATTCAGCTTGTCCGTATGCGACCAGAATTTCAGAGGCAGCCCAAGAATTTCGAGAATATCGCCATGCATGCCGCGCCCATTTTTTTTCGCGTCGGCTACGAACGACTGAAGTTCTGGAAACGTATCAACCTTCTCGGAAACGTCGGCATTAAT
>JASLEQ010000702.1 GCA_030151135.1 Candidatus Sulfotelmatobacter sp.
ATTCCTGATGCGGTTTGGGTTGAAAGATGTGAACGAGCTGCCCAGCATGGAAGAGTTCGAGAAGTTGGTCGCGGAGTCATTTCAGGCCGAGTTGATTCCGGCGGAGACTGCGGCTCCCGTGGAAAGCCTAACCGGAACAGACGCAGTACCAGACCCGGAAACGAACGCCTCGGTTGCGCGAGAAGATTCCACCGAGAATGTTCCGGAAGCAGAGAAGGCAGGCTGAGTTAGTTTCAACGGGCGAATGCTCCGTTCAGAACAAAACCCCAAGGCGGCCCGGAATGGCCGTTCTTCCACGGTTTCAAACGGTTATTTCAGAGCTCACTGCGCACGACAATCTCTGATCGATGATTGGCGGTTTTCCCTATGCCCCAGGAACGACTTCAAAAAATAATCGCCGCCGCCGGCGTCGCTTCTCGACGAAAGGCCGAGGAAATGATCTCGTCCGGACACGTTCAGGTGAACGGCAAAGTTGTGACCGAACTGGGCAGCAAAGCCGATCCCGAAATCGATCATGTACGCGTCAACGGAAAGCTGCTGCAAGGCGAGCAGCGCCACACCTACCTGCTTCTAAATAAGCCCAGAGGTTATGTGACAACGGTGAGCGACCCCGAGCAGCGGCCTACTGTCATGGACCTCGTTAAAAGCGTGAGGGGACGAGTGTATCCGGTCGGTCGTCTCGACTATGCCAGCGAAGGCTTGCTGATCATGACCAACGACGGTGAACTGGCGAACCGCCTCATGAAAGCGGCCTCGCATGTGGCGAAAACTTATTTGGTCAAAGTAGCTGGCGTTCCAAGGGAAGATGCAATCGCGAAGCTCCGCGCCGGGCTTTCCATCGCGACAGACGACGGCAAGCGCGTGCGCACAGCCCCTGCCGCCGTGAAGATCATCAAAGAGGCCACGAATCCGTGGTATGAGATCACCCTGATCGAAGGTCGGAACCGGCAGCTTCGGCGCATGTTCGAAGCCGTCGGACATCACGTAGAAAAGATCAAGCGGGTCAAATACGGTCCACTGACGCTGGATGTGCCGCCGGGAGAATTCCGCTCGCTGACCTTGAAAGAAATCGAACGGTTGAAATCCGCCACGCGGATCGGCGGGAAAAAATCCGCCAACGACCGATCTGCATGAGCCGATTCTTCGATCTTATTTCACGGCAGGTGCGTGAAGTTGGGGGGTACACTCCTCATCCTTCTCAACGGCCCACCGCAAACCAGCGGCCAGCTCTGATCCGGCTTGATTCCAATGAGAATCCATTGGGCCCTTCCCTACGAGCAATCGAATCGATGCGGATGAGCCTAACTTCCAGCAGCTTTTATCCGGATGATGATTGCACGTCATTGCGAAACAGACTGGCCGAAATGCATGGCTTGACGGCGGAACAGGTATTGGTCACTCCGGGATCCACTGGTATGCTAACGTTGCTTTGCCAGACTCTGCTCACGCCCGGATTGAACGCCGTGACGAGCGAGCGTTCGTTCATCGTGTACGCAATGGCGACTCATGCCGCGGGAGCGCAGTTGGTGGAAGCGCCCATGCGGGAGTATGGGATTGACCTCGACGCAATTCTTCAGGCAATCAACGAAGACACTCGAATTGTATTTCTCGCGAACCCGAACAATCCAACCGGTACGCTTCTGGATACTGCGGCTCTCGACCATTTTCTCGAGGAAGTGCCCGGCCATGTGGTTGTCGCCCTCGACGAAGCCTATTACGAATTCGCTGCGGATTTTGCCGCGCGGCGGAAAACTCAGTATTCCCGCTCGCTCGAGCATTTGAAGAGTGGCGCCAGTGTGGTGGTGCTGCGAACCTTTTCCAAGGTTCACGGGTTGGCGGGGTTACGCATCGGCTATGGAATGGGTCCGGCGGAGCTGATGAACTATTGTGTGCGGATGCGAAGCACGTTTTCCGTATCGTCGCTGGCCCAGGCCGCTGCTATGGCCGCTCTGGATGACGGGAACCATCTCTCGCGTACCGTGGCGAACAATGCCGAGCAGGCGCAGATTCTCGGAGTCGGCCTGTCTGAAATGGGGTTCCGGGTGGTTCCGACCTGGGCAAATTTCCTGTGCTGCGATCTGGGGCGCGATGCGTCTCTGGTCGCGGAGCAATTAAGGGCGGAGGGCATCAGCGTGCGGCCGCTGGCTGCTTGGGGGCTTCCTGCGTGTTTGCGCATAAGCATCGGAACGGCAGGACAGAATAGGGCGTTCCTGGACGGAATTCAAAAGATCAGTGGCTTCAAAGCCTAGCATCACGCCATGGCTGGAGTCGCGATCTCATCTGGATTGAACGAACGCGGCGAAGGTTCTTCGGACGGCGGGCTCCCGCCTTACTGCATCAACGGCACGTGGGCTGCGCCGTAAAGGCCGGCATCGCTCCCCAACAAAGCCTGCGTGATGATTGTCTTCTTCTTTGTGTAATTCGCAATCTGGGCCGATGCGCCTTCCTTTTTAGCCGTCGGATCTTCCGGAGCAGATGCCGCGTACACCAGCGAGCGCTCGCGGAGTTCCGCGAACATACGCGGAGCGAAGGCATCCCAGGCGCTGACCACACCGCCACCTATCACAAACATTTCCAGATCGAGGACGTTGATCAGGTCGGCCAGCAAAATGCCGAGCACTTCGCCAAAGCGTTGGAAAATTCTTTGCGCGTCCGGATCTCCCTGGATCGCCAGGTTGTAAACGGATCTCGCGCTGAACTCGGGATCAGAGCTGAACGCTTTTGCGAGTCCCGGCGCCTTTCCGCTCTCTACCGCTTCGCGCGCCATACGGACAACTGCGGACGCGGACGCGTATCGCTCTGAGCACCCTCGGTTACCGCAGCCGCAAAGAACACCGTAGGGGTCGACCGTGACGTGACCGAATTCTCCGGCCATCCCGCTCATGCCGTAGAAAATCTTCCCGTTGAGAATAATCGCGCCGCCAATCCCAGTTCCCAGCGTGAGCATAGCCATATTCTCGACGTCACGGCCCGCGCCCATCCATTTTTCTCCCAGCGCCGCGACGTTAGCGTCGTTGTCGAGATAGATGTGCGTTTGCAGCCGTTTTTCGATGACGTCACGCACCGGATAATCCGTCCATCCGGGAAGATTGGCGGACTTCCGCATGATCCCCGCCGGCAGTTCGATGATTCCCGGGACACCGATTCCGGCGCCGATGAACCTGCCGCTGCTGCGATATTTCTCGCTCAGGCTGTGGATGGCGTCGCACATCTCGCCGATCACGTAATCGCGTCCCATCGCGACTTTCACCCCAAGGGTGATTTTCTCGAGAAGCTGTCCATCTGTCGTAATGGCAGCAACGCGGAGGTTGGTGCCCCCCATATCCACGCCAATCGTGTAGTCAGGCATAACGGAAGAGAGTAACAGAACGCAGGCGCCTTGGGAGTGACGGGCGACAACCCTTTCGGGGCGGAGTGCTAACATAAATGGTCTTGCCTATCTCGCAATTGAAGGTGTTTCCATGTCCGAAACCATTCTGCAAACCCAGGCTCCAAATCCACTCACCACGCTGACCGAGGATGAGGTTCTATTCCGCGACAATATCCGGCAATTTGCTGAGGAGAAGGTCCGTCCACTGGTGAAGGAGATGGACGAAAAGGGCGTCTTCGACAAAGACGTGCTGCATGATTTTTTCCAGCTCGGACTCATGGGCATCGAGATTCCAGAACAATACGGCGGCGGCGGGGCGAATTTCTTTGAGTCGATTCTGGCAGTAGAAGAACTGTCCCGGGTGGATGCGTCGTCCGGCGTCATCGTCGACGTGCAGAACACCCTGGTCAACAATGCGCTGCTGCGCTGGGCTACGGAGGAGCAGAAGAAGCGCTTCCTGCCCCGGATGGCATCGGAGATGGTGGGTGCCTACGCGCTGAGCGAGGCAGGATCGGGGTCCGACGCGTTCGCCTTGCAAACTCGGGCCGCGCTGAAGGGCTCGGAATATGTGCTGAACGGCCGGAAGCTCTGGATCACGAACGGCAAGGAAGCTGGCCTGTTCATTCTCTTCGCCACCCTGGATCCCGCCGCCGGGTACAAGGGCATCACTGCCTTCCTGATTGAAAAAGACTTCCCCGGATTCACGGTCGGCAAGAAAGAAGACAAGCTCGGGATTCGCGCTTCTTCCACCTGCGAGTTGATTCTGGAAGATTGCCGCGTGCCCAAGGAGAACGTTCTGGGCGAGCCGGGCAAGGGATACAAGATCGCGATCGAAACGCTGAATGAAGGACGCATCGGCATTGGCGCCCAGATGATCGGCATTGCCCGCGGCGCATGGGAATACGCTTCAAAGTACGCTCTAGAGCGCAAGCAATTCGGCAAAGCCATCGCCGATTTCCAGGGAATCCAGTTCCAGATCGCGCAGATGGCAACCGAGATCGAGGCGGCGCGGCTTATGGTCTATAACTGCGCGCGGATGAAAGACGCGGGCATCAACTTCGTCAAGGAAGCCGCGATGACGAAGCTGTTCGCTTCCCAGGTGGCCGAGCGCGTTACCTCGCTGGCCATCGAAATCTACGGCGGTTACGGCTTCACAAAAGACTATCCCGTCGAGAAATACTGGCGCGACGCTAAAATCGGGAAAATCTACGAGGGCACGTCGAATATGCAGCTGGCAACCATTGCCAAGCTAGTACTCGGCAAGTAACGGCCCTCTGTTTTTGCCGCACCCCGCGAATTCCCCTAAAAGCCCTGCCGCCCCTCGGGTGCTCGGGGACGCCACGGAAACCGCGCCTATGGAGTGAAGTGGATCTCGACCGTCTCTCGAGTTTCCGCGCCAGGCGCGAATTTCCATTGGGCGACCGCGCTCTCCGCCGCCACTACCAGGATCGGGCTGCCCCCGACCGCATTCAGCTTCTTCACCGAACCATCCGAAGCCACATCTGCGACCAGTTTTACGGTTCCGCTCAGGTTCAGGCGCTTGGCGGCAAAAGGGTAATCCGGCTGCACTTTTCGCACGACTTTTCTTCCATTGTCGGCGGCTGGTTGACTCTGTGCCCAGAGCGCAGGTCCGGGGCTACAAGGGAGGGCTAACATCAAAGCTAATATTGCGCCACGCACGCACATGATCAGATCCATAAGAGCAGGGATTATGTTTACTACGTCTACGAAATCAATTTTACGAAAATGCGCTGGCGCCCAGAAAGTAACGTCCGTAATCGCGGTAACCGAGTCAGCACCGTTTCAGCGGTCCCGGGCCGGGAAAAACCCGACGGACGAAAGGTCTCAACGAATCCAATGAATGCGATAGACAAAAGTTACAGGTCCAAAACCAGCAAATGTTCCTTGCTCAATATGTGCAGCGACTTGCACTTCCCCCGCTGCGGAGCCCAGACTCCTACAGCGTTAAATAATGTGTTCTCAATTATTTGCAGGATTTAAGCATAATGGTGGACGGTGTGCACTTGTCAAAGTGCCTGCGTGCCTGAGGCAAAGACTGGGGTGCAAGTTGACGAACCTGTTCGGAACGATCGAGTCGGTGGAGATTAAAGCGACTCCCGTGGCTTCCGCGAAGAAACACACGTGGCTTCCAGTCCTGACCGTCCTCTTCATGGTTTCCTATGCGATCATGACCCTGCTGATCGTGGAACAGGGACAGACCATCGAATCCCAACGCGCGCTGATTCGCGAATTGTTCCGGGACAGTTCTGAGCTTTCGGCGACCAAGATGCGCGACCAGCGAGCTCAGGCTTCCCATATGGCACAAAACCCGTCTTCCCAGACACCAGCAGCACAGGCGCCATCGACCCAGGCGCCTACGAAACAGGCTCCGTCTACCCAGGTGGAACCGCAACATCGTGTGCAGAACCAGGTGAAGCCCAGATATCAAGTGCCATCGAAACCGGCATCGGATCTCGCGGATAAAGCCCGGACCTTAATCACGATCTAGTTAAAAGCACGAAAAGCTCTAACCCAGTTCTGTGGTTCAGAAGTACAGGTTCAAAGGCTGAAACACAATGAAGGTTCTGACCCTAGCCTTGTTGTTGAGTCTGCCTGTGGGCTCCCTAATCCCACAGAAACCGCTTCGGCAACCAGTGTCGCAGTTGACGAAGCACAGCAAAGGCGGACGCTGGTATTTCGCCGCCAGCGGACACGCCGTGTACTGCTACGGCCCGGTAATGACGGTCCCTGCTCCCAGCGGTGATCTGCAGCGGGTCGCCACCTTCTGCCGCGACGGCAGCGCCGTAGTTCCTTTAAAAGACTAACGCCCTCACACTGCATCCTCGCCGATGTGGCACCCGGCACCTCTCCCCCCCGGCGTGCGTCTTCGTGTAGGTATCGAGCATCAAAAGCAGGACAATAAATACACGAGAGGCCACATGTCCATTCGACCCGTGAAACGCCTGATCAAGTCCAAACCTACACTGGAGGGCGCCGGAGTCCATCTACGGCGGGCTTTCGGCTTCGGCAACACTGGGGAATTTGATCCATTTCTGCTGCTCGATGACTTCCGCAATGATGTGCCGGAAGACTACCTGGCGGGATTTCCCTGGCATCCCCACAGAGGCATTGAAACCATCACCTATGTCCTGGCTGGGACTGTCGATCATGGCGATAGCATGGGAAATCACGGCTCGATCGGCGCCGGCGACGTGCAATGGATGACCGCCGGCAGCGGCATAA
>JASLEQ010000732.1 GCA_030151135.1 Candidatus Sulfotelmatobacter sp.
CACGAGCGTCGCCTCGCGCGCCAACCGGGAAAACTCCTTGAAATCAGGCTGTAACATCGTTCCTCTCGGGAATCGTTCATTATAGGGGAGGCCTCCAGGACCGGAAACCAAAGGGCTAGTTCTGGAATGCGGAGGGTCCGGATTCCGCTGTTCCGCATCCCCGTCTCTGCCTTCCAAACTTTGGTCACTAGTTACCGTTACTCCAATCAATAAAATCACTAGTATCCCGAGTCATATGGGTTTCCAGCGCCTGCTTGAAGGAAGCGGCGCCGCTCAGGATCGGTTGTTGGACCGGACCCTGAGCTATTGATGTGACTAGGGCGATCGATTAACGCAACTGTCATTCACGGGGACTATGCAAGTTAAGTTTTGGGGCGTGCGCGGCTCCACGCCGACTCCACAGTCCGAGAATCTGCGCTACGGAGGCAACACCTCCTGCGTCGAAGTGCGCGTCGGAGATCAAATCTACATCTTCGATTGCGGCACCGGATTCCGTATGTTGGGCCACGAACTCACCCGTGAATTTGGCAGTCGCCCTTTTGCCGCGCACATTTTTGTCTCGCACTTCCACTGGGACCACATTCAGGGCATGCCATTTTTCCGGCCGCTCTACGAAAATCCGCAGAGCCGCTTTTCGTTTCACTCCTCGGGAAAGACCCGAGGAATTCAGCAGGTGATGGCCGAACAGATGGCGTCCCCCTATTTCCCGGTTGATCTTGGGATGATGCGGGCGAGGCGGGATTTCTGCAACATCGAGAACGGATGCCTCAACATGGAAGATGGCATCCGGATCACGACCCAGTGGCTGAACCATCCGCAGGGATGCCTTGGATTCCGTGTCGAAACGAAGGAAGGTGTGCTCGTCTACGCCACCGACAACGAACCCGGTGACGCTGAATTCGATAAGGGTGTCAGGAAACTAGCCGAAGGCGCAGACCTGCTGATCTACGACGCGCAATATCTGCCGGAAGAGTACGCCGCCCGCCGCATCGGCTGGGGACACAGCCACTGGCGTGAAGCGGTGGACATTGCGATGGAAAGTGGCGCGAAGGAATTGATTCTGTACCATCACGACCCCGACCACACTGACGCCATCGTCGACAAAGTTGTTGCCGATGCCCGCAATTATTATCCGAGTGTGCGCGCCGCCGCCGAAGGCATGGTGATCCAATTGGGCGCGCAGAAGCGCACGGCAGCGCGGTAAGTCAAAGAAGGATTGCACGGGACAGCCTGGTGGCTTTCCCGTTTGCTTTTCGCTTACTGCGGCCCGAGCGAGCAGTCCGCATTCACATTCTGGATGTAGATGCCGTTGTTTCCGATGCGGTCGTCGGTCCAGGCCAGAGCGGTGCCACTCTGTCCGTTGGTCGTGGCCACCAGCCCATACTTGTTCGCCGGCGCCGATGAAACTACAAACTGCTGGCACACCACGGAGCCCGATCCATCCAGCTTCGTCGCTTGAATCGTACCGTTGCCGTAGCTGGCGGTGTCGACCCAGAAGACCAGCGCGCCGCTGCCGACCTGCACGGATGTAACGAAGTCCTGGGTGTCGGCGCCAAGGGGAACAAGCACGACGCCCGTCGGACCCCACTGAGCGTTGCCGGCAGCATCGAGTTTCTGTCCGGAAACTCCGTTGGTGAACTGGTTCGAGTCTTCCTCGGTCCAGAAAACGAAGGTCTCTTGCGTCGAAGCGCGATACGCGACGGTAGGCTCCACGCGAACGTTGAACGTGTTCGTCGAGACCGCTACGCCGCCCGCCGGGAAGGCCGGTGTTCCATTTGCGAGAATATGTTGGGCAAAGACTTGCAAGGCAGGACTGCTGGTGTACCAGCCAAAGACCGCGCCGCCGCTGCCGTCTGAGAGGAATTTTGGGAAGTTGCCAAACTGGAGTGAGCCATTGGTAAATACGGGGACGTTGCTTGCGCCCCAAAGCAGCGTTCCCGAAGTCGAAATCTTGTTTGCGATCAAGGTGGCATTGCTGCCGAAACCCTTCTCGCGGACCCAGGAAATAATCACGCTTCCGTTGTCGGCGGCGTGCAGATCGGCGAGCAGGTAGTTGTATCCGGATTCGCTGAACACCACGCCTGCGCCCCACTGCGGATTGCCATTTGCATCCAGTTTCTGCGCCACCACATTGCTGTTGCTGGTCCAGGCGACGATGATGCCGCCGTCGGTAGTTGCTGCAATTTTAGGAGCCGCGTTGAAGTCGCTGCCCGTCGTCAGTTGCACGCCGAGCGCTCCCCACAGCTTCGTTCCCCAAGGATTCATCTTCTCGGCGGTAATCTGCTGGTTCGATCCTTCCCGCGTATCAAGGAAGGCGAGCAGCGCATTGCCCTGGGCATCGACGTCGAGCCCATAATCTTCCGTCGAACTGTTGCTCAAGTCGGCGACCATCTTGCCGTCATGAGGCAATTTCTCGTAGCCCTTCTGGTTCAGGCGTTGATAGAAAACGTCGTAGCCAACCGGCGGCGGGCTGTCAGGATTCGCATCGAACCAGCTGACATAGCCTCCATTGTTGGCGAATGGAACGATCTTCGGCTGTACCTGATCGCTGCCGTTATTGTTGTCTGCAAGCGGAAGATTCAGGTACGGATTCGAGGACCATTGTCCCCACGCTGTCGGCGCGAAGGTACAGCAGACAAGAACTGCGATACAGGCAAGCTTGTTTTTCATTCGTTTCCCCCCAGGGTCGGTTGGCTGACTTCCAACATTCAAATTCGAGACGCCGAATGGTACTACGATCGGCGATTCCCTGCCCGCATGACCGAGGGTCGCACATGCTAAACTCTCGCCTCGATACATCTTCGAGGGCCCCATGCTCCGATTCGCATCCGTATGTGCTTTGAGCTTCATCGCTTGGTTAGGTGCACGCGCGCAAGCCCCCGATTTGCCGGAACCCGGAACAAGCCAGGCGATTGCCGCCGCGACAACCGATCCTCACTTCATTTCACCGCTCGTGAACTATGTCCCAGAGTCAAAAAGCGTTCCCTCTCCTGAGAAATTCTTTGGGCGAATCATGGGTGCTCCCGGAGAGCTTGCCGGCACAGAAAAAGCATATGCGTATGCACGGGCGCTTGCCGCCGCCAGCCAACGAGTGCGAGTGTTCACGATTGGGAAAAGCGAAGAAGGCCGCGACATCCTCCTGATCGCCATCGCGGACGAAAAAGGAATCCGCGATCTCGATCGTCTGAAAGCCGCGACGGCTTCTCTTGCCGACCCGCGACGAACCGATCAAGCCGCGGCCGAGAAACTCATTGCGACGTCCCGTCCCGTCTATTACTTCAACGCCGCATTGCACTCAGACGAAACGGGATCGACCGAAGCAGTTCTGGAACTTGCCTACCGCCTCGCCGTCTCAGAGCAGCCGATGATTCAGCGTATCCGCGAGAGTCTCGTCGTGCTGATTAATCCCATTTCCAATCCAGATGGCCGAGACAAGATGGTCGAATGGTTCTATCGCTATTTAAAAGGCAAGACGGATCGCAACACGCTGCCGCGGCAGTCACCGCCCTATTGGTCGAAGTACACGTTTGTCGACATCAATCGCGACACCCACCAGCAGACGCACGAGACCACCAAGGCCGTGCACCGGATGTTTCACGAATGGCATCCCACGGTCGTCCACGATCTGCACGAGGGGTTTCCGTTCATGATGACGTGGAACGGTACTGGCCCGTATAACCCGAACATCGATCCCATCACGTACACGGAATTTCTGCAGCTGAGCATGCGCGAAGTCGAGGCGATGACGGCGATGGGCATGCCCGGAGTTTCCACGTGGAATTTCGGCGAGGCCTTCGCGCATCTTTATCTGGACTCGGTTGCGATGAATCACAACAGCATCGGCCGCGGCTATGAAACGTTCGGCAATGGCAGCGCCGAAACTGAAAAACGCGCGATCTCTCCAGGCGCGACCACAATGGAGTGGTATCGCCCTGTGCCTCCGCCGAGCGAGGTGACATGGTCGGCTCGCGACAATCTGAACTATCAGGAAA
>JASLEQ010000756.1 GCA_030151135.1 Candidatus Sulfotelmatobacter sp.
AGCGAACCGCCTTCTCTTGACTTGACTGCTAGTAATTAGATGAATCAGCCGCTAGAGGCGATTCCGAACGACGGCGGCTCCGAAAGACGCAACACCGAAACCACGGGTTCCGGAAGACGAGCCCGAAAGACCTACTCCGAACGACGCGATCCGTCGTGGAAGAGCGGCCCTTTCAGGGCCGCGTGAATGGTCACCAGAAGACGGGGCTTTAGCCCCTGCGAAGATGACTGCCTTCTCGCGATTTGCAGGACGAAAGATTAACCTGCGCGGCCGTTCTGAAATGACCTTCGCGTCAAACGCCGATTCCGCCGCGTTGCCGAAGATTCGTATCAGGGCATGGCTTCAGCCGTGCCGAAAAGCTGCTTAAGAAAGCGGCTTTAGCCGCTGAGGAAACAACAAATGCCAAGCCCTAATTCGCTTTCGGCGATACCTCTTCCGCCGCCAGCTGCTCCAGCGTATACCGCAACGATTGCAGAACCTCATCCGCTGCCGTCGCCTTCAAATTGAATTTCAACATTCCATCCGGCGTGAAATGCGCACCCCGCTGCGCTGAAACAAAACGCGCCAGATGCTCCGGATCCACCGCCGCATTCTGCTTAAACTTGAACGTCACCGAATCCCGCTTGCGGTCGATCGCATTCACGCCCACTCGCATACACACCAGCTTCAGTGACGCGTAATCCAGCAGATTCCGCACTGCCTGCGGAGGCTCGCCGTACCGGTCTTGCAACTCCGAACCCACGTCCGAGAGCTGCGACTCGGTCTCAACTCCCGCCACGCGCTTGTACATCCGCAGACGCTGGTTCTCTTCCGGGATGTACTCCGCCGGAATCCGAATGTTGAGTCCAAGGTTCAGCTGCGTCTCCGCCTCTTCCGCTCCAACTTCGCCCTTCATCTCGCGGATGGCCCGATCCAGCATCTGTGTATATAGTTCGAATCCAATCGCTTCGATGTGTCCGCTCTGCTCTCCGCCCAGCAGATTCCCAGCCCCGCGCAGTTCAAGATCTAATGCCGCAATCTTGAATCCCGCGCCAAGGTCTGAGAACTCTTTCAACGCCGCCAGCCGCCGCCGCGCAATGGGGGTGAGCTCTACCTCTTTCGGGATCATCAGGTACGCATAGGCTCGCCGGTTCGACCGCCCCACGCGGCCGCGCAGCTGGTAAAGCTCCGATAAGCCCAACCGGTCTGCTCGGTTGATCAAAATCGTATTGCAGAGTGGGATGTCCAGCCCATTCTCAATGATTGTCGTCGCGACCAGAATGTCTGCCTCATGATGCATAAACTTCAGCATCACCTTTTCGAGTTCGCCCTCGGACATCTGCCCATGCCCAACAATCACCCGCGCCTTCGGCACTAACTCCTGCAGCTTCGCCGCGATCTCCCAAATGCTTTCCACTCGGTTGTGGACGAAATAAACCTGCCCGCCGCGCTCCAGTTCCTGCTCCAGCGCCGACTGGATCAGCTTGTCGTCCCAACTTGCGACCACGGTCTGAATCGCCATGCGATCTTTGGGCGGAGTCTCGATCACGCTCATGTCACGCAATCCGACCAGAGACATATGCAGCGTCCGCGGAATCGGCGTCGCCGACATCGTCAGCACGTCCACCTGCTTCCGCATCTGCTTGATGCGTTCTTTGTGCCGCACTCCGAACCGCTGCTCCTCATCGACGATCAGCAATCCCAGGTCGGTGAACTTGATGTCCTTCGACAGAATCCGATGCGTTCCAATCAGAATGTCGATTTTCCCCGCCTCGGTCTTCTGCAGGATTTCTTTCTGCTGCTTCGCATTCCGGAAGCGGCTGATCATCTCGATCGTCACCGGAAACGGCGCGAACCGCTGCTTGAACGTCTCGTAATGCTGAAACGCCAGCACCGTCGTGGGAGCGAGCACCGCAACCTGCTTGTTGTCGCTCACTGCCTTAAAAGCCGCGCGCATGGCCACTTCAGTCTTCCCGTAGCCCACATCGCCGCACAGCAGCCGATCCATCGGCAGCGACGACTCCATGTCATGCATCACATCTTTAATGGCCTGCGCCTGGTCCTCGGTCTCATTGAACTCAAACGAATCTTCGAACTCGCGTACGAAATCATTTCCCGTAGGAAACGCGTGACCGTGCGCCATCTTGCGCTGCGCGTAGAGCTTCAACAGCTCTTCGGTCATGTCCTTCATGGCCTTGCGCACGCGCGCCTTCGTCTTGGCCCAAGCTTGCGTGCCCAGATGGCTTAATGCCGGTTTCGCGCCTTCCGATGACCGGTATTTCTGGATCAGATCCAGCCGCGTCAGCGGAACATACAGCCTCGCTCCATCCGCATACTCAAGCAACATGAACTCGGCATTCCCGTCGCCCTGATTGATCTCCTTCAGCCCCTGGTACTGCCCGATCCCATGCTCGACGTGGACGACGTAATCTCCGACCTGCAGATCGCGAAAGTCCGAAAGAAACGCCGACACCTTCGACTTCGTTCGTTGCGGACGCGACGCCACCGCCTCCGACTCATCAAACAGATCGCGCGATCCAAAGATCGCCAGATGCGCATCCGGAAACGCGACGCCGTCGGGAACGTAAGCCTTCGCGAGCGTAGTGGTGTTCACCTCACCCGCAAAATAACTGGTCTCATCGGCATAACTCTCTCCGCCACGCGTGCGGCTGCCCAGCCGGAAGCTGACGTTATATTCCGTGAAGATGTCGGCCAGTCGCTCCACCTCTCCGGTATTCGGCACCGAGAATAAAACTTGATTTCCCGCGCCGGTCAGCTTCTGCACTTCTTCCAGCATCGATGGAACGGCGCCATGGAAGCGCGGAGTCGGCTGGGTCAGAATCGCCACCGAATCATCCTCTGCACTTTGCGTGATCCCGAGATGCTCAATGTCCGCGCCCGTCAGGGTTGCAATCTTCTTCCACCATCCGTCGGGTGGCAGATAAAGATCCTCAGGCCGCACCAGGTTGCCCACCCCGCTCCGCTCATGCATCTCCCCGACGCGCGACCAGAAACGATCAAACTCCCCGCGCAGTTGATCGGGTTCATCGAGCAGCACGGTCGCACGCGGCAGCAGATCGAACACAGTCCGGTCCGCTCCGGCGACAGGTGCATAGAATTCCCACCCTGGAAAAACCGTGACGCCGCCCGACCGCACCGCCGCTTCGACAATCTCTTCCGTCGATCCCGCTATCCGCTTGCCCGACAGACGAGTGTGAATCGCTCCCAGCAGTTGATCCGTCACCGGAGTCTCCGTCAGCGGCAGCAGCAGGGCTTCATCAATGGGATTCGAAGACCTTTGCGATGTCGGATCGAACCGCCGGATCGAATCGACCTCATCCCCAAAGAATTCAATGCGCACCGGACGCTCCGCCTCCGGCGAGTACACATCCAGAATTCCACCGCGCAGCGCATACTGTCCGGGCATCTCGACAACGTCCGCGGACGCATATCCCACGGTATTCAAATGCGCCAGAAGGTTATCGAGATCGAACGACTCGCCCCGCCGCAGCGTGCGCGCCAGGTCGGTGTAATACTCCGCCGACCGCTGCAGGATTGCCGTCGCGGCAATTGCCGACACCACAATCGACGCCCGCCCGGTCGCAATCTTCCACAAAGCGGTTGCCCGCTCCTCCTGCAATTCTGTATGTGGAGACAAATTCTGGAAAGGCAGCACATCCCGGGCCGGGAGCGACACGATGGAATCCGGATCGGCCGCCGCTGTCAATTCGCAAAAACCGCGCAGCACCGGGACGAACTCCTCAATCGCGCGGTTATCGTTCACCACAAAAATCAGAGGCCGTTCGGCCGCCCTCTGCCACAGGACCAGCAGCAGAGCTTTAGCCGTCGGAGACAATCCAGAAACACGAATCCGCCCCGTGCCCTCTTTCAGGTGGGAGGCCACACGCAACGAGCCGGGAAGCGTTTCAACGTCTGCGAAGAGTTCGCGGACGAAGGGAAGAAGCATCGCACTTCGATTTTAGCAGGAACGCACGCATGATTTCTGCTTTGAGAGGTCTCCGCATCGTCGCCCGGCGTCAGCGCGCGTGCGGTTCGCATCAGGACACGGCTTCAGCCGTCCAACAATACGCCGAAAAGAAATGAGGCTCCATCCGCTGCCAGCCGATACCGTGGAAGAGCAGCCCTCCAGGGCCGCGTCAGGAACCCTGAAGATCGGCGCCCTTTAGCCCTGCCCAACCAGGTATGCTTACCGCGTCGTCTTCCCCCGCACCGTCAACTCCGTCTCCCCGGACTGGTCCGCTAGCATGATGTGCAACGCATGCTGCTTCACCTCATACGTCGTCTTCAGCGGATAAGCACTGCCCGACACTCTCGCCTCCGCCCGCGCCGACGGCCAGTCATACACCACCACTTCCATGATCTTCCACCACGCTGGATACGTTCCCTCGCGCGCATGAAATTTCAACCGCGTCGCATTCGCGTCCGACTCGCACGTCATGCTCTGCCGCAGATATTTCCCTTGCTGATAGGCGAACGTGTGTCCATCATCCAGGTAAAGCGAACCACTGCAAT
>JASLEQ010000775.1 GCA_030151135.1 Candidatus Sulfotelmatobacter sp.
CGCGGATCATGCGGCAAGGAGTGCGGCAGTATCTTGCAGGCGTGGTTACGAATCAGCGGCTGAATGTTCCGCGTCCTGACTATGACCAGCTGAAGGCAATCCTGACGAATTGCATACGTCACGGGCCATCGTCGCAGAATCGCGAAGCTCACGCTGATTTCCGAGCACACCTTGCGGGGCGCGTGTCGTTTGTGGAGATGGTGAATGCACCCAGGGGGACGAGGTTGCGGAGTCTCCTGGGAAGGATTCAATGGTGACTCCAGGGGCATTCTGATAGCGGCAGAAAAGCAACTGCAGGTTCCTCCGCTCACTCCGTTCGTTCGGACTGACATTGATTTGATTCGAAGTCAATTGGTCTCGTGCTTCCCACCCCTGACTGCTTCAGGACGGGCACCCCACAGTCGTCTATGTCGTAATGAGATGGACGGAGGCGGTGGGGCACTGAGATTTGATCTTCTGTTGAAGAAGCTGCAGGTCGGAGGCGTGTTCCGGGGGAATGAGGATTCGGTAGGTTGTGGTTGTCGAAGAAGACCCATTGAAAGATTGAAAAATCAGGTTCAAGTGAGCTGGCGGATCGGTCGCAACTGTGGCCTTGAGCAGATACTTTCCCGAAAGGTTCCAAGGCATGTAAATGCCGTTGCAGAATAGACCTTCGTCACCGAACCACGCCTCGGGGGCAGCGGCCAGGAGTCTTCGATAGCGGCGATCGAAGTTGGTGCGCTTGAACCAGAAGGCTACCAGCACGAGCAGAATGATGAAGGCTGTGAGGCCGCAGAGGATGATGAGTTTCTCCTGGAGGCTTCCGCCAGAAAAAAGAGTGCCAAGCGAGAACAGCCCGACACAGAGCAGGACGAAAAGCAAGACGCGCTTCCAGCTCCATGGGCCTTCCTCCGATTTTTCCCATTCGCGCTGGTTCTCAGCCCACTGCGTCCACTTCTCCGGGGCATACTGCCAGTGCGCCCACGGGTTGGCCATGACGGCGGTCATGCCGCGGTCATTTCGCCGCGCCATCATGTAGCCGATGGATAGCATCGGGCCACAAAGCAGCAGCATGAAGCCTCCAAGCCCGATCGGCAGCCAGTTGAGCGAAGCCGGCAATGCAAGGGCGGCCGCCGCGTTGATGAGCACGAAGATCAAAAGGCGCCAGATCCAGCGGTACACCTTGTGCCGACTGAAGCTGACCAACTTCGTCGATGGAGGTAATTGTGCGACGTGTGCGTCGGTGATGCGAACGACGAGAATGCTCGAGACGGAGCCGATCACCATGATGGCCAGGAAACCCGCGATCCCGGCTGCGACAGGTGATTGAAGCAATTTGCCGTTCACAATTGCTTGCGAGGCGCCCATCACGACAACGACGATGAGCAGAAACAGGCCGATCAGTTTCAGCGTGGCTTTGAGGGAATAGAGGGGGCTCTTTCGCCAGCCGGCAAATGCGCCGGCGACCGTGAGGATGGCAAATATGAGAAGGGCAAATTGCATGGGAGAAGGATCGGCTTTAATTGTTGCCGGTATTCTGTTCGCGCTTTTCGCGCGTTGACTGCGTCAAGGATTGCATCCGGCGGGATCTAAGGGTGCCTTCTCTCTCTGCACATGATTGCAGCGACCTGATCACGCTTCGCTATCGCAGATGAGGTGGGTGATCCGATGAGGATCTCAGCATGACAACCGAAAAGCAACGTGAAGATTCCCCCACTCACTCCGTTTGGACGGAATGACAGACTTTCTTCATTGTCAAACTACTCCGACTGCTAACGCGCGGGCTTGTAGCCTTGCCAGACGTATTCGAGGGCTTCGGGAAGGGTCTGGGCCTTAACGGCGCGATCGACGTGGCCGGCGTTTACAGCGAAAACAAACTGGTAGTGATACTTCTTTGCGGCGAGCACTTTGGCCATACGTTCGTTGGCTTCGACCCAGTCGTGCATGTTATCGCGCATGGCGTTGGGATTGAAGAGATCGCGATCGCCAACTTCCATCCAGAGTCGGATCGGCATGCGTTTGCTTTGGGGAATCAGGTGTTCGTGAAATTCCCATGCGCCGTGCGGCGACTTGGGATCAGAGGGCCATTGCTGGTTGACGTACGTTCCGGAGTAGGTGAGGACGCGATGGTAGAGATCGGGGTGGTACCAGGCCATAATGAGCGCGCAGGAACCGCCGGAGCTTCCTCCCATGGTGGCGCGGCCATCTGGATCGTGGGTGAGCTTGACGTGGGCTTCGCTCTCGACGCGGGGTAGCACTTCGTTTTCGACAAACTCCGCGTAATGGCCGGACATGGTGTCGTATTCAAGGCCGCGCTCGCTGCCCTGCGCATCGCCGCTGCCGTTGCCGATGGAGATGGCGATCATGACGGGCAGTTTGTGTTCGGCGATGAGGCTGTCGAGCGCGGTGAAAAGCATGCGATCGGGGCCATCGGCGCCCACGATGAAGGGGGCGTCGCTGCCGGGGACGTAGGACTTGGGAACATACACAGCGACTTTGCGCGTGTAGGGGGCAGGATGGCTGGTGGTGATGATGAGTTTCGCAGGGTCGGCGGGATCAGGCGTGCCGAAGGTGCCTTTGTCGCGGGCGATGCCGGGATAGAACTTGCTGTCGGTCGAGTTCATGGTGAATTCGACGACAGCGCCATTGGTCAGATCGGGCGCTGTGCTCTCAGGCGCCGGGGGATGGGTGGGGCCAAGGATGAAGTTGCCGTCTGCGGTGGGGGATGGGATAGTGCCGTCGGGCAATTGGGTTGCGGAGACGTAGCCGGGGGTGTGGGCATCACGGGTGGGAAAGGCGGGGCGTGGAATCTGGGGCGCAGGAGATGGAGACAAAGACGGTGCTTGTGCTTGCGCGAGGAACGAGGTTGCGACAAAGAAGACGGATGCTGATGCTCGAGGCAGACGTGTCACGATGACTGTCCTTTCTTAAAACCCACCACAAAATGCGAGGTTCAGATGGTTGCGTGATCGAATGCTCCATCCTGCCGGTGCGAATGGTGGTTTCTGAGTAAGCGGAGCCGCCTATGTTTCTACTCTTCAGCAAGGATGCGGGTCTCGGAACCGAAGCGGCGATATTGCTCGAAGACCACGTCGTTCAGAAATGTTTTTGCACCGCCGTGATAGTTGGTTCTGGAGATTGCACCCACCTGTTGCGCGGTATGCGCGGTCAAAATGGAAACGCTCTTGACAGGACAGATGTAATTCCTTTCCCCAATCGTTACTGAACCGTATTCGATGACGATGCCGGCTTTCGGAACCATGCCGCCATTCGGCATTTCGGCCTCTAACGTAAGGCGCAAGATGGACCCATCCGCGGGGTCGAAGACAATTTCGCCGTGATAGCTGGAGCGCTCGTGAAAGACCGTTCTTTCTGGAAGCCCGGAGCTTGAGTATCCGTCGGCCACACAGCAGAACTGCACGTTGTAATTCGACTTTTCGATGGGCACTGAATAATGGAAGACGGCCAGCCGCCCGGAGACGCCCTTCTCCCAACGTGCCCATGTGATCTTGCCTTGGAGCGCATCGGCCAATACGGTGCTGAGAATGGGTCCGAACTCTCCCGAGGTAACCAGCCCGCCGACAGGCGTATGGTGCTTAAGGGCCTTGGTGGCGCCCTCATCTATCACTTCTTTTCGGTCGCGGTAGGTGACCGCGATGCTGGACATGCCTACGAAGTGCAGGGGAAGATAGCTCAGGCTGACTACATCCGTGGCCTCCTGGATATTCTCCTCTGGGCGGTCTTCAAAGCCGGTGGTTTGGCGGAGCGCCATCAGGTTCGGCAACTGGCGCACGGTGGTGTTTACGTAACTCACGATCTTGACCAGCATCACATGTGTTTCCGCAGGGTCGGGTGCGGCCTCTTTGATGACCTCGTCGTCAGGGGGAGCCAGGAACTCTGACTGGTCCGTCAGGATCAGCAACTG